>CAYHCR010000027.1:0-12890 GCA_964354895.1 uncultured Myxococcales bacterium
GCATACAGGAAGAGCGGCCGGAAGTTGCAGCCGCCCGGCGTCGCGATCGTACAGCCCCGGCAGACCCGATTCCCGACGCATCCGCGCGGGCCGAAGTGGAGGACGCGGCGGTCGAGGACCGCGTAGAAGCCCCAGCCGAAGAGGCCGATGCCGATCCCGGAGGTCAGCGAGTGAAAGCCCGCGACGAAGGGGTTCGACGAAAACAGGATCCACGCCTCGATCCCGCAGGAGAGCTCGGAGAGGACGAACAGCAGCAGCGAGGCGCGCAGGACCCGGACGTCGAAGCGGTCCTCGGCGGGGACGAGGAGCCAGAGGCGCCGGGGCGCCGGCGTCGCCTCGGTGCGGTAGAGCCTCCACAGCAACCGGGCGCCCAGGAACAGGACCGCGCCCTTCACGAAGAGCCCCGCGAGCAGGGCCATGATGGTGGCGCCGAGATCCATCGTGCCTCCGGGGTCCGGCGGGCGCGCCTGACCGCGAGCCCACCCATAGCATGGCGGCGGGCGCTGCTGCCGCGGGCGCCTGCCCGCCCGTTGCTACGTGCTCAGCAGGCGCGGCCGCCCCAGATCGCCTCCCCCAGCCCCGATGCGCGACGCACCTCGCGCAGCAGCCCCTGCTGCAGCACGCCGAGGCTGCCGCAGACCGTCAGCCGCTGCTTCGCGCGCGTCATGGCCGTGTAGAGCAGCTCGCGCGTGAGCAGGCGGCTCGGCTCGGTCGGGAGCACGAGGAACGTGTGCGGAAACTCCGAGCCCTGGCTCTTGTGGATCGTCATGGCGAAGACGGTCTCGTGGGGTGGCAGTTGTGCGGGCGACAGGTAGAGCACGCGGCCCGGCTCGGCGGCGGGGAAGGCGACCGCGCGGCCGCCGGCGGCGCGCTCGACGACGACCCCGACGTCGCCGTTCATCACGCCGAGCTCGTGGTCGTTCTCCATCACGAGGATCGGCCGGCCGATCCAGTGGGCGCCTCGACCGGCGCCGGCAAAGACCCCGGCGTGACCGGACGCACGCAGCGCGATGCCGAGCCTCTCCTCGATCGTCCGGTTGAGGCCAGAGACCCCGAGGCGGCCCTCGCGATGGGGGGTCAGCACGCGGAGCTGCTCGAGCGCCGTGAGGACGGTGGCGTGGTGTGTCTCTTCGGTCGTGCCTGCGGGCGGGGCGCACAGCGCGAGGCCGAGGTAGGGCATGTATCCGGCGACGATCGCGTCGAGCGCCGCGTCGGCGAGCCTGCGGCCGTCGTGCTCGACGTGGGCGAGGTCCGCGAAGGGGCCCCAGCCGCCGGAGGCGGTGCCCCCGAGCCACGCGAGCACGTTTGCGAGCGGCGCCTCCGTGCGCGCGGACGTCGCGGCGCCTTCGCCGCTCGGGAGCTTCATCGTCTCGTAGGCGAGCGCGTGCAGCCCGCTCTTCGGATCGACGCGGCGCGGCTTCACGAAGTGGACGATGGCGTCGGCGATCGGCGGGGCGTCCGAGGCGACCAGCGAAGAATCGAGCGCGTCCGGGCCGAGCAGCGCCCGCAGCGCCTTCACGCGCGCAGGGGAGACGTGCTGCGCGCGGGGATCCCGCGTGAGATCCGCGAGCACCGAGCCGGCCTCGACGGAGGCGAGCTGGTTTCTGTCTCCGAGCAGCAGCAGCCGCGCGTCCGGGCCGACGGCCTCGACGAGCTTGCACATCAGCGCGAGGTCGACCATCGAGGCCTCGTCGACGACGACGAGCTCGTGGGGCAGCGGCCGCTCCGCGCCGTGGCGAAAGCGCGTCGGGCTGCCTGGCTGAAACCCGAGCAGGCCGTGGATCGTCCTCGGGACGAGGCCCGTGAGCCACGCATGCGTCTCGGGCGGCGCGTCGAGCTTGTGCAGCTCTGCACGGATCGCCTCCCGCATGCGGACGGCGGCCTTGCCGGTCGGGGCGACGAGCGCGACGCGCGGCGGGCGCTGGTGGCCGGCCATCCAGAGCTGGTGCGCGAGCGCGAGGACCTTCTTGACCGTGAAGGTCTTGCCGGTGCCCGGGCCGCCGGAGATGACGGTGAGCCGCTGCAGCAGCGACGACGCGGCGCCGACGAGCTGCAGATCGAGCTCGGCCGCCGCGCCGGGCTCGGGCGGAAAGAGCGCGCCGAGCAGCCGCCTCGCGCGCGGGACATCGAGCGGTTCGCCGCCGATCGAAGGCGGCGCAGCGCCGGCGAGCGCGAGCAGGCGCGCGGCGAGGCGGCCCTGGTAGCCGGCGTAGCGGCGCGTGAGGAGCCGCCCATGCTCGACGAGGAAGGGCGCGTGCGCGCCGTTGGGCGCCACCAGGCCGCATCCATGCACGGCCGCCTGCCACGCGGCGGCGTCGGCTGGAAACAGGAGCGCGGCGACCGGATCGGCCTCGTCGGCGGCGCGCTCGCCGCCGACGAGCTGCTCGCGGAGCTTCGTGAGCTCGACGCCGACATGGCCGCCGCGCGGCGCCTGAACGGCGAAGGCGAGGCCGAGCAGGACGTCCGGGGAGAGGCCGGGCGCCTCGAGCGCGAGCAGGTCGACGACGTGGACGGAGGCGAGATCGAGCAGGCCGGCCTGCACGAACGGGCGCACTCGCGCGGCGAAGGCCGGATCGGAGAGCGGGAGCGCGTTCGGGAGGGAGGGTCGGGCGGCGCTCATCGCGACGCTCCTGCGCCGACGATCGGCGAGAGAGGGCCCACCAGCAGCGCGTCGAGCGCGTCGAGCGCGGCGCGGGTCGGCTGGTGGAAGAAGACGCCGTGTCCCGCCGTCGCGCCGGGCCCGACCATGCCGCGGACGAAGGCGTAGGTCGCGCCGCCGAGGTGTCGATCCGGATCGAAGCGGGCGCCGAGCCGCTGCCGCAGGAGCCGACGCAGCGCGACCAGGTAGAGGTGGTACTGCAGATAATAATGGTGTCTGGCCATCTCGGCGGTCAGGCGATCGGGGACGAAGTCGGCGATCGTGCAGCGTCGCCGGTCGTCCTCGTCACGGGACCGGAGCGCGTTGCTCTTGTAGTCGCAGACGTACCAGCGCTGCTCGTCGCCCGCGCCGACCCGGAAGGCGAGATCGATGCTCCCGGTGAGGAAGCCCGCGAGCTTCGGGAACGCGAAGCCCTGCGCGCGCACCGCCGCGGCGTAGCCCGCAGGGGCAGGCACGCCGTCGAGCACGCCCGCGAAGGTCTCTGCGAGCGCGGCGCTGGAGAGAAAGGCGTGCGCCGGGGTCTCAAAGTCATCGCCGCCGCGGAGCGCGAGATCGAACGTGAGCTCGGTCAGGCGATCGTGCGCAGGGATCAGGGAGAGGCAGGGCAGACCGGGGCCGAGCGGCGTGTCGAGGATGACAGGGAGCTGCTCGACGAACCGGTCGAGCTGCATGGGATCACGGATGCCGAAGCGCGGCCCCTCCTCGTGGACGAGGGTGCGCAGCTCCCGCTGTCGACCCTCGCGCTCGCGGCGGGACGGAAAGTCGAGCAGCTCCAGCACGCGATGCAGGAACTTGCCGGCCTCCCTGCCGCTGGGGAAGTCGGCGAGCGGGACGTCGGGCGAGGGCACGGCCGTGCGGACGAGCTCCTCGTCGCCGCGCTCGCCGGCAGGCTCGTCGGGCTCCTTGTTGCCCCGGGCGTCGGCCTCGGCCGCGCGCAGCTCGTCGCCCTCCGGCATCGAGAACTGCCGCGTGCCGACGAGCGAGGAGAAGGAGGCGCGGCGCCAGTCGATCTCGAGCGCGCCGGGGCGGAACGTGTGCGTCTCCAGGAGCGTCGCCGACGGAGCCGCGAGCGGGGCGCGGGCGGCGCTCGGCGGCAGGGCCCACGACCACGCGATCGAGGGACGGCCGTCGGGCGCGAGGCCCTGCTCGACGAGCTCGGTGAGGACGCGCTCGAGCGGCTGGAAGTCGTCGGAGGCGAGCGCGGTCGCGACGCGATCGCCTGCCACGGCGGAGCGCGCGCGCGTCGTGTCGCCGCCGCCGAAGAGCACCTGGCTGAGCGGCGCGGTCTCGGTCGGCCCCGAGTAGGCCGTCCAGTAGAGCCAGGCGCGGTGCTGCGCGCGCGTCACCGCCACGTAGAGCAGCCGGAGATTCTCCCACACGCGCTCCTGGAACGCGGAGCGAAGGTGTGCGGCCTCCCGCGCGAGCCTCGCGTCGACGAGCTGCTCCTCGCCGACGTGGTACCGGATGACCGAATCGGCGGGCTTCACCGCGCGGTGATCCCAGAGATACGGCGCGAAGACGAAGGGGTACTCCAGCCCCTTGGACTTGTGCAGCGTCACGATGTGGACGGCGCGCGCGTCCGACTCGAGCCGGAGCTCGGAGGGATCGTCCTCGACCTGCGACGCCTCCTCGCGGCGCGACTCCCGCAGCCAGCGCAGGAGGCCGACGATCCCGAGCCGCTCTTCCGAGGCGGTCGCGTGGAGCAGCTCGAGCAGGTGGCGGTAGTTCGTGAGTCGACGCTCGCCCTCCTCGAGCGCGGCGATCCGCGAGAGCCGCGTCGGGTCCTGCACGAAGCCGCCGAAGCTCTCGGCGAAGCCCTCCCGGTCGAAGCGGCGCGCGAGCCGGGCGAGCTCGGTGAGCAGCGACGGCCAGCGCTGCTGCTCATCGACGCCGTCCGCGAGCCGCGCGAGCTCGGCCCCGGTCCAGCCGAGCAGCGGGGTCGCGGCCAGCGCGCGCGCGGCGCGGGCCGAGCGCGGATCGGCGACGGCCTCGAGCCACGCGAGGACGTGCGCGGCCTCTTCGCTGGAGAAGACGCTGTCGGGGGAGGAGACGATGCACGGCACGCCCCGCAGGCGGAGCTCCCGCGCGACGCTCGTCCCGTCGACGTGTCGGCGCACGAGCACGGCGATGTGTCCGGGATGTATGGGCGTCGGGGGCGCGCCCGCGAGCAGGAGCGGCGGCGCGGACGCGAGCAGCGCCACGATGTCGTCGGCCACACAACGCGCGACGATCGCCTCGGCGGGCGGCTTGGTCCCGATCGTCTTCGGCGCGTGCTGGCTCGCGCGCAGCGCGCGCTCGTCGATCAGGCGCAGCTGCAGCGGCGCGGCCTCCGGCGGCCCGCCGCCCTGCAGCAGCCGCGGATCGCCCTCGTGCTTCGCTGCCGCCTTCACCTCGATGTAGGGCAGCCCCGCCTGCTCGAAGACCCGCTCGGCGTCGCCGAAGAGCACGTTCATCGCGTGCACGAAGCGCCCGTCGCTGCGGTAGTTGACCTCCATCGTTGATTCGCTCGACGCGGACCGCTTCGCGCCGAGGTAGACGAAGACGTCCGCGTTGCGGAAGGCGTAGATCGCCTGCTTCGGGTCGCCGATCAGGAAGAGCCAGTGAGCAGGTGTGCCGTCCTCCCGCTTCGAGGCGCCGAAGAGGGCCTGGAAGATCTTCCACTGCGACGTGTCGGTGTCCTGGAACTCGTCGATCAGCACCGCGCGGTAGCGGGCGCGCAGCGTGCGGACGAGCGTTCCGTCGGGCTCCTTCGCGACGGCGTCGGCGACGAGCGAGAGGAGATCCGCGAAGCTGCGCTGGCCGCGCTGCGCCATCCGGAGCGGCAGCTGCGCTCGGATCCAGCGCAGGAACGCGCGCGTCTCGTCGTCATACACGTCGAGCAGCCAGACCTGGAGCTGGTCGACCTCGTTCAGGCCGGGGATCGTGCTCGGATCGAGCGTCGGCCAGTTCGTCCGGAGGTGCTTGAAGTCGAACCGGTCCTCGCAGGCGCGGAGCTGCTCCCTGCCGGCGACCGCGGCGGCGAAGAGCCGATCGACCGTCTCGAGGCGCTCGGCGAACGCGGCCTTCGGCGTCCCGTCCTTCTTGAACGTGAAGACCTTCTCCGGGGCCTCGCGCCGCGCCCGCTCCTGCATCGCTTCCCGCCCCGCCTGCGTCCAGAGGGACCGTCCGCGCGCGGCGACCGCCGCCCACTCCGCGTCCGTGAGGAGGTGCACGTCGGGGAGCATGCGCAGCCCGTGGGCCGCGTTCGCCGCGGCGGCGAGCGTGAGGAGCCGCTCCCGATGGAGCTTGCGCAGCGCGATCAGCTCGTCGATCTGCGCAGGCGGCTCCGCATACAGGCGCTCCACCAGCCAGTCGTCGACGAGCTCTTCGAGCAGGGCGCCCGGGCCGGTCACCAGCTCGACCTTGAGGTCGACCTCGGCCTCGAAGGCGTGCTCCTGCAGGACGGTCCGGCAGAAGCCGTGGATCGTCGAGATCTCGGCGGCGTCGAAGTCCTCCCGCGCGAGGCGGAGCGCCTCGAGGCGCCGGCCACGGTCGTCGCCGTCGTCGCGCGCGAGGTGCGCGAGCACCGGGTCCTCCGGCGCGGGAGCCCCCTCGGCCGCGAGCTCGATCGCCTCGATCGCCTCGACGATCCGGCGGCGCACGCGGTCCCGGAGCTCCGCGGTCGCGGCCTTCGTGAACGTCACCACGAGCAGCTCGTCGACGCCGATCGACTCCTCGGCGATCAGCCGGAGCAGGAGGTTCGTGATCTGGAACGTCTTGCCGGTGCCGGCGCTCGCCTCGATCACCGAGACCCCGCGCACGAGCGGCGCGAGCGGCGCGAAGATCTTCCTGTCCGTCGTCACGGCTTCCCCTCTGCCTGGAAGATCGGCGACCAGAGCCTGCGGGCCTCCGTCTCGAACGCCTCGGTCGCCGTCTCGTCCGTGGGATCCACGCGGTGCGGACCGAGCGCGCCGAAGACGCAGGACAGATACGGGTCTGCCGCTTCCCCGCGCTCGAACGCGCCGGACCACGCCTCGTTCGCCTTCTCCAGCGCCTTGAACGCGGTCTCCGGCGGGAGCGGTGCGTCGCCCGAGGCTGTGTCGCCAGCAGCAGCCCAGCTCCGTCGGCTCGCCCGCGCGAAGGCGGCCGTACACTTCTCGCTGAGCGGGAGCGGCGAGACCAGCGCCCGCTGCGCGAGCTCGACGAGCGCCTCGAGGTGCCGCGCCGGGTCGGCCGGGGACCGCAGAACTTTGATCACCGCTTTGTCCTTCGCGGCGCCCACGAGCAGCGCCTCTGCAGGGGCGCCGCGCTCGACCGCGACGGCGAGCAGCTCGACCCACGTCGCCAGCAGGATCCGCGGCGCCTCCGGCGGCTCGGGGAAGAGCCGGACGAGCCGAGCCTCTCCGTAGATCCCGTCCACCTCGCCCTTGAGGCGACAGCCCCGCAGCACGCGATCGACGACGACCCGCTCCGGCACACCTTCCCGGAGCGCCCGGCTCGCTTCGATCGGCGCGCAGATGGTCGCCCAGCTCCGCTCGAAGTGGCGTTCGCCGAGCCCGCCGAGCGGCAGGCGCCCCTCCCCGCGGTAGCGCGCGAGGAGGCTCGCCCGGAGCTCGTCGGTGAGCGCGGGGGCCAGGAGCGCGTCTGCGAGCAGCGCATACTGCAGCTGGAAGTTCTCGAGGAACTCGAGCTCCACCGGCTCGCGGTCGAGCAGCCGCTCGTCCCAGTCGCCCAGCGAGAGCCGGAGGCGTCGACGCAGCAGCGCCTTCGCCGGCTGCCGCACGCAGTCGATGAGCTCACGCAGCGAGAGCTCCGGCAGGACGCCGGGCGGGAGCCGCGGGGGATCGAGCACGTCGCCCGGTCGGAACAGCAGCGGCGATTTCCGCTCGATCGCCGGCCCCGCGAGGGCCTCCGCGACCGTCCGCATGCCGCCACCATACGTCGGTGCGTGCGTCCGGCCGGGCGCCGGAGCAAACATGTCCGCGCTGAAGGGCTGGAGTGGATGATGGGTCGTCACGCGCTCCGACGCCTTGGGTCCGGCCTCCGCGTGCCAGCCTGCGTCGATCGTGTCGAGCAGCTCCGCGAGCGGCACCGCGGGCGGGCGCTTCTCGCGCGTGCGCTCGTCGTGGCCGGTGTAGATGGCGACGAAGTGTCTGCGTGCGGAGAGCAGCGCCTCGAGGAAGAGGTGGCGATCCTCGTCGCGGGCGTCGCGATCGCCCACGCGCGGGTGGGCGCGGATCGGATCGAAGCCGAGGCCGGTCGGCGAGCGCGGAAAGACGCCGTCGTCGAGGCCGAGCAGCACGATGACCGGGTACGGCACGCTGCGCATCGGGCTCAGCGTGCTCAGCGTGATGGCGCCCTGGATCGGGCGGTCGCCGCGCAGGGGGCGCTCGAAGCGCCCCTCGAGCCAGCGACGGATCGCGGCCAGCCGAAGCGGGACCTCGCAGCCGGCCTGCGTGGCGCTCGAGGAGAGCTCGCGCAGCTCCTCGAGCACCTGTGCGGTCAGGAACGCGGCGTCGGCGTCGGTGCTCGTGAGCGCCTGCACGACGCCCTCGAGCAGCGGGACCCACGCAGCCGCGGACCTCGCGCCGCGCAGGGTCGCGGCCTGCGCGGTGAGCGTGCGGAGGAACTGCAGCAGCCGTCCGAGGGCGACGACCTCGCCGCCCTCGAGGTCGTCGACCGGCACCACGCCGCCGTCCCACGTGGAGGGATCGTCGGCCTCGACGACGCCGCGTGCCAGGCGCTTGAGCGCGAAGAGCAACGTGTTGGCCTCATCCGCCGGCTGCCCATGCACCGCGCGCTCGGACGCGTCCGCGGCCCAGCGCAGCCCGCTCTCCGAGAGCCACCGGCGCACCTGCTCGAGCTCGGTCGCCGCGAGGCCGAAGCGCTCACGCACCGGCTGGAGCGCGAGCAGCTCTGCGACTCCCGTGGCGGTGAGGCGGCCGTCCGCGAACGCCAGCAGGCGCAGCAGCGCGTCTGCCACCGGGTTGAGGGAGCGAAGGCCCAGATCCGCGACGGTCACCGGCAGCCGCGGCGCCCCCGTCGGGCCCCAGTCGGCTCCGCGCGGCTGGTCGCGACCTGCCCCGAAGACGGCGCCGACGAGCGGGGCGTACGTGGCGAGCGACGGCGTCATCACGAGGACGTCGCGCGGGCGCAAGGTCGGATCGTCGTCAAAGAGCCGCAGCAGCAGATCACGCAGCAGCTCCACCTGCCGGAGCGCGCCGTAACAGGCGTGAATCTGCACGGAGCGATCCTCGCTCGCGAGGGCGCGCTTCGGATCGGGGGGCGGCGCAGCGTCCCGCAGGTCATCGTGCAGGTATGCCAGGAGCGACGTCGGCGCGGCGCCCCGGACCAGCAGGGCAGGCGCCTCGAGCTCCTCGTAGCCCTCGCAGCTCGTCTCGACGACCGCCTGAAAGTCCCGCGACAGCCGGCCGAGCGAGGTGAGCAGCGGGTGCTGCGCGCTGAGCTCCGCCCGCAGCGTCGCGAGCAGCTCGTCGCGCCCCTCGTCCCGGTAGCGCCGTGCGAGCGCGCGCGCCTCGCCGTGGCCGCGGAAGTCCGCCCACCACTGCGTGGAGGGCACGAAGGCGAAGAGCTCGACGCGGCCGTGGCGGCCGAGCTGGTGGAGCGTGCGCAGCGTCGCGGGCGGCAGCGCGGAGACGCCGAAGACGCGCAACGTCGGGTGGGGCGGGCCCACCGAGGAGGGGAGCGCCTCGAGCGCGGCGAGCCGGGCGGCGAAGTGCAGATCGAGGCCCGTCTCGGGATCGCGCAGGCGCGTGGCGAGGCTCTCCCAGAGCGGCTCGAGCCACGGCGCGACCCGGAGCGACTTTCGATCCGCCCGGCCGACCAGCAGATCGGGGCGAAACCGCGTGAGCCGATCGAGGACGTCGGCGAGCTCACGCGCGAGCGTCCACGCACGGCCGCCGCGCCCGGGCGTAGACGCATCGTGCGGGCCGGGCACGTCTGCGTCGAGCCACGCGCGGACCTCGTCGAACAGCGGCTCGTGCGCGCGCTCCTGCAGCACGCGCAGCACGGAGAACGCCAGCCGATCCGGCGCCCACGGATCTTCCGCGGGGGGCCTCGTCCCGAGCAGCGCGGCGACGCGGGCGGAGAGCGCCACCTCCGGAAACAGGAAGGAGACATTCGCGCAGAGCCGGTGCTCGTCGCGCGTGGCGATGCGGTGGCGCAGCCAGCGCTCCATCCCGCGGCTCCCGACGATGACCTCCTGGGGGACGATCGGGTCCTCGGGGCGATCCGCGGCGAGGCGGTGGACGAGGAGCTCGGCGAGCTCCTCGACCCGGTGGCTGCGTGCGAGGAAGAGGCCGCGGGCGGCGAAGAGGCCGGTCATCGCGCCACCGCCGCATACTTCGCGCCGCGCTTCTGGCCCTCCTGCGTCACGCGCCCCGCCTCCACGAGCGCGTGTATCGCCGCGCTCCACTCCGCCTCGAGGGCGTGCCCCTGACGCGCGGCCGCCTCGATCAGCGCCGCTTTCCCCTGGGGCGCGCCGCGCTCGAGCAGGATCGCCACGATCAGCTCCTCCGCCGCCGTGGTCTCTCCTCGGCCGCGCGCGGGGGGCGCGAGCACCTCCACCGCGTCGTCGCCCTCGAGGAAGGGCCGCTCGTGCGGCGTGCGCTCCGCCGCCAGCGAACGCACGCGCGGCGTGCCGTTGGGGCGCGGCAGCGTGACGAGCTGCAGGTGCTCGGGGATCGCCGCACGCGCGAGATCCACCAGGTGGTCGTGGTGGGTGAACAGGATCACCTGCACGTGCTCGGAGAGCGTGCCGAGCAGGCGCAGCGCGGCCGTCGTGCGGGTGTCGTCGAACTGCACGAACACATCATCGAGGAGGAGCGGGAAGGGGGTCTCCCGCGCGGCCTGTTCGACGGCGGCGAGGCGCACCGCGAGCCAGAGCTGGTCGAGCGTGCCGCTCGAGAGCGCGGCGGGCCCCTTCTCCTCGCGCGACGCCTCGATCGCGACGAGCGCCGGCTCCTGGCCCTCCGCGTGATCGATGCGCAGGCCCTGGTAGGCGCCGCCGGTCAGCGTCTGGAAGGCGAGCGAGGCGCGCGCGATGAGCCCGGTGTCCTGCTGGGCCGCGCTGCGGCGCGCCTGCTCGAGCAGGTGCCGCGCGATCTCGAGGCGCAGCAGCTCGTGCGCCTTTTCGAGCGTGGAGACGCGCGCCTCGGCGTAGGCCTGCTCCACGGCGATCGCGTCGTGCGCCTCGTCGAGCGCCCGCAGCGACGCCTCGGCGGTGTGGTCTCGCCGGCGGTCCTGCTCCAGCGCGATCCGCTCCGCGGCGAGGCGCGCCTCGCAGGCGGCGCGCTCGCCCTCGAGCTCCACCTGTCCGCGCTCGCGCAGCCGCGTGGTGAACGCCGCGACCTTCGATCGCCAGTGTCCCTTCAGCTCGGTGGAGAGCCGCACGAGCTCCTGGCGCAGCTGCTCGGCCTGCCTCGAGCGGGCGAGCAGCTCGTCCAGCTCGCCGTCGTCAGGGGCATGTGTGCGCCCCAGCGCATGCCACGCGGCCTCGAGCGCGGCGCCGCGATCGGTGAGCAGGCGCGCGGCCAGCTCGAGCTCGTGCGCGGCGGTCTCGTGCTGCTCGCGCAGCTTCGCGAGCCCGTCCCGCAGGCCCCGCGCGCGCAGGCCCAGCTCGCGCAGCGTCGGGAACGCGTCCCGCGGCGCGAGCTCGGCCGGCACGGGGAGCGCCGGATCGAGCGCGCGCGCGCGCGCGAGCAGCTCTGCCAGCGAGGCGTCGTGCGCAGAGACGCTCTTCTCCCGTGCCTCGATCCGATCCTGCAGCTCGATCAGCTCGCGGCGGCGCCGGTCGAGCTCCTGCTGGTTCGCGAGCCACGCGCCCACGGCCGCAGGCTCCGCCGGGACCGCCGCGGGCAGCGCTGCGGCGCCGATCGTCCAGTCGCGCGCCCACGCGAGGCGCTCCTGCTCGGCGCACGCGACCGCCGCCTCCTGCTTGCGGACGAGTCTCTCCGCGGCGTCCAGATCCGCGCGGAGCCGGTCGGCGGTCCGGTTGGCCGCGACGCGTCGACGCAGCTCGTCCTGCAGCGCCTGCTTCCGCGCAGCGGCGGTCGCGAGCGACGCGAGCACCGGAAGCTCTGCGGCGACGAGCGCGATCGTGTTGGTCTGCTCTGCGTCGCGCCGGGCCCGCGCGGCCTCCGCGGCCGCGGCGAGCGTCACGTGCCGCGCCTGCTGCTGCGTCCACGCGTCGCGGCCGTTGTGCCACTCCCCCGCGCTCTCCGGCGGCCGTCGGAGCGCGCTCCAGCCGGCGGTCCACGCACGCTCCGTTCGATCGAGCGCGGCGGCCGCCTCCTGCTGGGTCGCGAGCGCGGCCCCGAGCGAGCGGTCCGCCGCGAGCGCGTCGGCCTCCGCGGCCTGCAGCCGCCCGGCGTCCTCCGCGGCCGTGGCGCGCCGCTCGACGAGCTCGTCGACGGTCCCCATCAGCAGCGCGAATTCGGCGGCGATCGCCCGAAGCTGCGGCTCGCGGCCCGGCTCGAACGCCGGGGTCCAGAAGCCCGCGAGCGCCTGCCACTTCTCGTCGCGCAGCCGGCGCAGGGCTCCGATGCGTTCCGCCGTCGGCACGTCGCCGAGCGCGGCCCGCAGCGCCTCGCAGCTCTGCTTCGCCGTGTCCCGCCGCTTCGTCTCTGCGGCGACCTCGCTCGTGACGCGCTCGAGCGCCGTCCGAGCGGTCGTGCGGGCGAGCTCGAGCGCCTTCGCTTCGGCCGGGGTCGGGTGAGGGAGTCGGCTCCGCTCGGCCTCCGGGACCTGCTCGAAGCCGAGGACGACGGCGCCTCGCTCGAGCTCCATCGCCAGCGCGGCGCGCGCCTCGTCATGTGTGAATGTATCGAGCTCCGCCTTCGCGGCCGCCTCTGCGTGCGGCGCGGCGCGCTCGAGCGCCGCGGTGCCGAGGACCGGCGCGGCCGCAGCGCGTGTTCGTGCGTCGGTCGCGGCCTGGAGGGCGTCGTCCCGCTCGCGTCCGCGGCCCTTCTCTTCGACGACGACCTCCCCATGCCGTTTCAGGAGCTGCGCGAGCGCGCTGCGGACGGCGTCGGGCCGCAGCAGGCCTGCCGCGGCGGCGATCGCGGCACCGTCGGCGCTCCCGCCGAGCGATCCGACGAGCCGGGCGAGCTCGCGCGAGGCCGTCGCGAAGCGCTCCTGATCGTCGAGGAGCTCCGTGCGCTGCGCGCGCAGCCGCTCGACGACGAGCGCGAGCCGCTCGATCTCCTCGACGAGCGCGACGACCGGGGACGCG
>CAYHCR010000028.1:0-12821 GCA_964354895.1 uncultured Myxococcales bacterium
GCGCCACGCGACGAGCACCGCCGCGCAGAACGGCAGGTTCTTCGTCAGCACGCCGAACGGATGGTACAGCAGCGCAGGCTCCGCGAGCGCGAGCGCGGCCGTGAAGAAGGCGACGGCGCAGACCTGCGCGATCGCGAGCGGCGCGACGATCGGCCAGCGCAGCAGCGCGAGGCCGAGCAGGAGCTCGCCCGCGCAGGCCGCCCACATGAGCCAGCTCGGCAGCCCGAGCCGGCCGAGGTAGCCCTCGCCGATCGCCTGGTAGGAGGGGTGGAGCACGGCGATCGCCGTGACGAGCCAGACCAGGGCGACGGCGCCGGTGAGCCAGCGCGCGTCGCGTGCGGGCGTCCCGCGCGGAGGCGTCACGTCGCGGTCGCGGCTGCCGTCGTCGGACCGGGACGCGTTGCGTGTCGATCCGGCGTCGAGGCGCAGGCAGCGAGGCCGAGCAGCAGCAGGGCGGGCAGGGGCGGCAGACGCATCGGGCCTCCAAGGCTGGCGAAGCAGCGCGCCATCGTACAGGCTGCCCGCCATCGGATCCTGCTGGGGAGGTCGTCGTGGACGAAGCCGCGGTCGCGGTCGTTACGGGTGCGAGTCGCGGCATCGGGCTCGCGAGTGCAAGGGCGCTCGCGAAGGCGGGCCACCCGGTCGCGCTCGCCGCGCGCACGATCGAGGCCTGCGAGCGGGAGGCCGGCGCGATCGTCGCGGCCGGCGGACGGGCCGCCGCGTTCGGGCTCGACCTGACGAAGCCGCAGAGCTTCCCTGCGTTCCTCGCCGAGGTCGAGGCGCGCCTCGGACCCGTCGGCGTGCTGGTGAACAACGCCGGCGTCGCCTTCTCCGCGCCGCTCGGCCGGACGCCCGAGGCCGATCTCCGCCACGTCCTCGAGGTCAATCTCGTGGGCGCCATGCTGCTCACGCAGGTCGTGCTGCCGGGCCTGCAGGAGCGCCGCGCGGGCCGGATCGTGAACGTCGCCTCGACCGCCGGCCGCACGGGCTACCGCTACACGACCGCGTACTGCGCCGCGAAGCACGGCCTCGTCGGCTTCACGCGGGCGCTCGCGCTCGAGGTGGCGGGCCGCGGCGTCACGGTCAACGCGGTCTGCCCGGGCTGGACGGAGACCGACATGCTCGAGGCCTCCGCGCGGAAGATCGCGGAGACGACGGGCCGCAGCGAAGAGGAGGCGCGCGCCTCCATCGCCGCGATGAACCCGATGAAGCGGCTCGTGCGACCGGAGGAGGTGGCGGCGGTCATCGCCTTCCTCGCCGGCGCGTCGGCGGGGCCGGTGACGGGGCAGTGCTGGGGCATCGACGGTGGCGAGGTGATCGCATGACGGACAGGCAGGGTGGGCCGACGCTGGAGCCGGTGCAGCCGGCCGGGTGGCCGCGGCCGAAGGGCTACTCGAACGGGATGATGGGGACGGGCCGCGTGCTCTTCGTCGCGGGCCAGGTGGGCTGGGACGCCACCGAGACCATCGTCTCCGACCGCCTCTCCGCGCAGTTCACGCAGGCGCTCGACAACGTGCTGGCGGTCGTCGCGGCAGCGGGCGGGCGGCCCGAGCACGTCGCGCGCATGACGGTCTTCGTCTCCAGCAAGGACGAGTACGCGGCGCAGCGCGCCGAGATCGGCGCCGCGTGGAAGGCGCGGCTCGGGCGCCACTTCCCGGCGATGTCGCTCGTGCAGGTCGCGGCGCTGCTGGAGGAGGGCGCCAAGGTGGAGATCGAGGCGACGGCGGTGCTGCCGTGAGCGCGCGACCTGCCCCGCAGAGCTTCCGCTACGAGGAGCGCGAGGACGGCGTCGCGATCGTCACGCTCGATCGGCCGGAGAAGCTCAACGCGTTGACCTTCGAGGTCTACCGCGAGCTGACGGCGCTCTTCGCCGCGCTCGCCGATCGCGACGAGGTGCGCAGCGTCGTGCTCACCGGCGCCGGCCGCGCGTTCTGCTCCGGCGGCGACGTGAACGACATCATCGGCGAGCTCTTCGCCCGGGACACCCGGGGGCTGCTCGAGTTCACGCGGATGACCTGCGAGCTCGTCCGCAACATGCGCCGGCTCAGGAAGCCGATCGTCGGCGCGATCAACGGCACGGTGGCGGGCGCCGGCGCCGCGATCGCGCTCGCCTGCGATCTGCGCGTCGCCGCCTCGGGCTCGAAGATCAGCTTCCTCTTCGTGAAGGTCGGCCTCGCCGGCGCCGACATGGGCGCAGCCTTCCTACTGCCCCGCTTCGTCGGCCTCGCCCGCGCGACCGAGTGGCTGATGCTCGGCGACGCGGTGACCGCCGAGGTCGCGAAGTCGGCGGGGCTCTACAACGACGTCGTGCCGCCTGACGACGTCCTGCCGCGCGCGCTCGCCTTCGCGACACGCCTGGCCGCGGGCCCCTCGCTCGCGCTGGGGTTGACCAAGGAGCTCCTCGATGAGGGCCTCGCCGGGAACCTCGCGAGCGCGCTGGACAACGAGGCGCGCGCGCAGGCGATGCTGATGAAGACGCAGGACTTCCGGGAGGCGCACGACGCCTTCGTGCAGAAGCGCCCGCCGAAGTTCACCGGACGATGAGGGCCCGCGTGAAGGGATCTCGCGTGGCGGCGCTCCTCGCGCTCGGGCTCGTCAGCGCCCCCGCGACGGCGGGCGCCTTCGAGCGCTACGGCCTCTCGGCGGGCTGGGAGCTGCCGCTCGCCGAGGGCTTCGGCCCGCGCCCGACGCTGGCGCTGCACGGCGACTCGTCGGCGTGGGGTCCTGTGCGGCTGCGCGGCGTGCTGCGGGGCTCGGGGCCTGCAGAGCTGCGCCGCTCGCAGCTCCCGGGTGCAGAGGCGTCGCTCGGCCGCGTCGTGGACGTGGCGCCGGCTGCGATGCTGCTCGTCGGGTTCGACGGCGAGCGTCTGCGCGGGCGGCTCGGCGCCGGAATGGCCTACCACCTGCGCTTCGTCTCGACGGCCGACGCGGCGGTCGGGCTCCCCGCCGGCTTTGAGGCCGGGCCGATCGAGGCGCTGGATCTCGCCGACCATCCGGGCGTGGAGTCGGTGGCAGAGCTGTCCGTGCGCGTGACCGACGCGCTGGAGCTCGGGCTCTCGGTCGGGGCGGCGTACGCGATGACCAAGCTCTACGCCCGCCCCGAGGGCGACGGCGAGCCGTTCGTCGGCCGAACCACCTATCTGAGCGCCGCGAGGGCCGAGCTGCAGCTGCGCTTCGTGCCGTGACGTTTCCCCCGCAGACCGCAGGAGTGACGCATGCCGTTCCTCGAGCCGCGCCACCGGTCGCTCGCCGCGCGCGTAGACGCCTTCGCTGATCGCGCGCTGCGGCCGATCGAGCACCACGAAGACGACGTCGACGCGCTCGCGCTTCGGCTCCTCGCCGCGCTCGGGGCGGAGGGGCTGCTCGCCGCCACCGTGCCTGCGGGCCCCGACTTCACCGGCCCGCTCGACGTCCGCGCGCTCTGCGTGGTCCGCGAGCGCCTCGCGCGCCGCATGGGGCTCGCCGACTTCGCGTTCGCGATGCAGGGGCTCGGGTCGTACCCGGTCGTGCTCGCCGGCACCGCGGCGCAGCGGCAGGAGGTCCTGCGGGGGGTGATCGACGGCAGCCGAGCGATGGCCTTCGCCCTCACCGAGCCGGAGGCCGGGTCCGACGCTGCGGCGATCGCGTGCCGGGCGGAGCGCCGCGGCGATCGCTACGTGCTGACGGGTCACAAGCGGTTCATCTCGAACGCCACTGTTTTTGGCGCGATGACGCTCTTCGCCCGCACCGGCGCCGGGAACCGTGGGATCTCCGCGTTCCTCGTGCCGCCCGGGCTGCCCGGCCTGCGGGTCGTGCCGCAGACGCCGATGGCGCCGCACCCGCTCGGCGAGCTGCTCTTCGATGGCGCAGAGCTGCCCGTGACGGCGCGGCTCGGCGAGGAGGGCGCGGGGCTCAAGCTCGCGCTCGCGACGCTCGACGTCTTTCGCACGACCGTCGCTGCCGCCGCGCTCGGCTTCGCGGTGCGGGCGCAGGAGGAGGCGATCGCGCACGTGCAGCAGCGCCGGCAATTCGGCGCGACTCTGGCAGAGCTGCCCGCGGTCCAGGCGCTGATCGCCGAGAACGAGGTCGAGCTCGAGGCCTCACGCCTGCTCGTCTACCGCGCTGCTGCGACGAAGGACGGCGGCGCCGCGCGCGTGACGCGCGAGGCGGCGATCGCGAAGTACTACGCGACCGAGGCGGCGCAGCGGATCGTCGATCGCTCGCTGCAGCTGCACGGGGGGCTCGGGGTGCTGCGCGGCACGCCGGTCGAGCGCCTCTACCGGGAGGTGCGGGCGCTCCGGATCTACGAGGGCGCCAGCGAGATCCAGCGCCTCGTCATCGCGCGCGAGCGCCTCGGGAGGGCGGGATGAGCCTGCCGGACTTTCCGGAGCGTGTGAACCTCTGCAGCTGGTTCCTCGATCACAACCTCGAGGTCGGCCGCGGCGATCGCACGGCGCTCCTGTATGGCGACGAGTCGTGGACGTACGCCGAGGTCCTCGCGCAGGTCTGCCGGGCCGCGCGGCTGCTGCAGGAGCTCGGGGTGCAGCGCGACCAGCGCGTCCTGCTCGCGCTCTCCGATCACCCCGAGTTCGTCTTCTTCTGGTTCGCGGCGGTGCGGCTCGGGTGCGTGGTCTCGCACGTAAGCCCCGACAATCGCGCAGACGAGCTCGCCTTTTACCTCGACTACACGCGCGCCCGCGTGCTGGTCGCGGAGGAGCGGCTGCTCGGCGCTTCGCTCGATCCGCTCGCCGCGCCGTGGCTGCAGGGCGTCGTGCTCTGCCGCGGCGACGCCGCGCGCCCGCCGCTGCCCGCCACCGCCGGCCACCGCCTCGTCCGCTGGGAGGACGTCCCGCAGGACGACTCCGTCTTCGTGCCCGTCGCGGACACGCTCGCCGAGGACGTCGGCGTGCTGCTCTACACCTCCGGCTCGACCGGCCAGCCCAAGGCCGTACCGCACCGCCACGTGGATTTTCTCTGGAGCGACGCGCTCTACGCGCAGCCGGTGCTCGGCCTGACGGAGCGCGACGTCACGGTCTCCATCAGCAAGCTCTTCTTCGGCTACGCGACGGGCAACAACCTGCTCTTCCCGTTCCGGGCGGGCGCGACCGTCGCGCTCTTCCCGGACAAGTCGACGCCGGAGCGCGTGCTCGACGAGGTGACGCGCCGGAGGGCGACGCTGCTCACGGCGGTCCCGACGGTGCTCAACCAGCTCGCGCAGCTGCCCGATCAGCCGGGGCGCTGGGACACCTCGTCGTTGCGCGTGACCACGAGCGCGGGCGAGGCGCTACCGGCAGAGCTGTACGGTCGCTTCCGCGCGCGCTGGGGCTGTGAGGTGCTCGACGGCATCGGCTCGGCCGAGCTCTTCCACGTCTACTGCACGAACCGCCTCGGCGACGTCGTGCCCGGTTCGCTCGGCCGCCCGGTGCCCGGCTACGAGCTGAAGATCTGCGACGACGAGGCGCGCGAGCTGCCGTCGGGCGAGCTCGGCTCGCTCTGGGTGAAGGGGCCGTCGATGGGGCAGGGGTACCTGCTCCGCACGGAGTCGACCCGGGAGCACTTCCGCGGCGCGTGGTTCGTCTCCGCCGACAAGTTCCGCAGGGACGAGGAGGGCCGCTTCTGGTTCGGCGGGCGCGCGGACGACCTGCTCAAGGTCTCCGGCCGCTTCCTCTCGCCCCAGGAGGTGGAGAACGTCCTGCTCTCGCACCCGGCGGTCGCCGAGGTCGCGGTCGCGGGCTTTTCGGATCGCGACGGGCTGACCAAGCCTCGCGCGTTCGTGGTGTTGCGGCCCGGCGTGAGGGCCGACGACGCGCTGGCCGCCGCGCTGCAGGCGCTCGTGAAGGAGAAGCTCGCGCCGTGGAAGTACCCGCGCGAGGTTCACTTCCGGGACGGCCTCGCGAAGAACGATCGAGGCAAGATCCAGCGGAGCGCGCTGCGGTAGGCGATGAAACGACCGCGGGGCCGCTCCCCGAAGGAGGCGGCCCCGCGCGTGTGACGATCCGACAGGGCGCCGCGCTAGTCGCAGCCGTCGGGGCCGGGCGCCTCGCAGTTATAGCCGCCGTTGGCGTTCGGGTTGCAGCAGGTCAGCGCCGTCGTCTCGCCGTAGATGTAGAGACAGTCCTGCGCCGTCCGGCACTCCGAGCACTCTTCGTTGTAACAGAAGGGGAAGACCGGGAAGCGGCACTGGTCATCGGCTCGCGCGAACGGGGGCGGTGCTGCGAATTCGCCGGTCTGGCGCAGGTCGGCGTTGTCGCAGACCGAGGCCTCCGGGCAGTCGAGGTCATCGGCGCAGGCGCCGCCCGGGTTCGTCGTCTCCGACACGTTGAAGCCGAAGCCCATCGTGCAGTCGAAGTCGATGAGGCAGCCCTTCGACTCCGCCGGGAAGCGATCGAAGCAGCCGCGATCCTCCAGGTTGCAACACTTTCCATGCCAGCAGTGTCGCTCTTCTCCGAAGAGCTGGCCGCAGTCGGCCTTCACGAGGCACTCGACGCACGTGTTCTGCAGGCACCGGAAGAACGGTGGGCCGCAGTCGGTGTCGTCGTAGCAGTCGATGGCACAGGCAGGCGGCGCGAGCGCGCCGAGAGAGACGACGAGGGCGGCGGTCCCGAGGAGGGGGCCGTAGGGGGTTCGCATGAGCTCTCCGTTTCGCCGAGCATCCTAGCAGGGCAGCGCCCGCCGGGATCAAGCAGAACCGTTGGCCGGGCGGAGCGATTGCGCGAGACTCCTTGCCCCGATGGCCCCCTCGCTCTCCCTGCTGGCGCTCGCAGCGCTGCTCTCCTCGGCCGATCCTCCGGCCCCGCCGCCGCGCCCCTGCGAGGCGTGGGCGCATGGCCCCGACGAGCTGGCGCGGGTCGATCTCGACGCGCTCCGCGTGATCTCCCGGGTTCGGCTGCAGCTGCCGGCCGGTGGATCGCTCACCGATCTCGCGCGGCACGGCGCGAGGCTCGTCGGGATCACCTACGACAGCCTGCTGGAGATCGACGCCGAGACCGGCGCGGCGCGCCCGCTCGCGCCGCTCAAGGGCTCCTTCAACGCGCTCGGCGGACCCGGCGGCCGGCTCTTCGCGATGCAGAACGGCGGCTGGGTCTACGAGTTCGATCTCCGTGACGGCGCGGCGCGGCCGATCGTGAAGCTGCCGGACGGGCTGCAGTCCTCCGGCGATCTGGTCTCGCTGCCCGACGGTCGGTTGCTGGGCACCGCGACGAGCGGGTCGGGCGTCGACGAGCTCGTCGAGATCCTCCCCGATCAGAAGATCGCGCGCCGGCTCGGCCCGCTCCCGCTGCCGAACGTCTGGGGCCTCGCCTCGTGCGACGACCGACTCTTCGGGCTCTCTGACACGGGGAGCGTCTTCCGGCTCGATCCTCAGACCGGCCGCGGCACGCTGATCGGCCGGCTCCCGATCCGCGTCTGGGGCGCGAGCCCGCTCGCCGAACGAGCCCGCCTCTCCTCGCTGGAGACGCCGTGATCGAGGCGGCCCACGCGACGTGGGAGGAGCTCGCCGCGGTCGCGCGCGAGGGGGCCGTCGCGCTCGTGCCGGTCGGCTCGACCGAAGCGCACGGGCCGCACCTGCCGCTGGCGACCGACGTGATCCTCGCGGACGCCGTCGCGCGACGGGCCGCCTCCAGGCTGGAGGCGGCGGGCCGCACGGCGGTGCTCTTCCCCGCGCTCGCGTACGGCGTCACGGACTTCGCCGCGGGCTTCGCCGGCACCGTCACGATCCGCGCAGAGACCCTGCGCGCGCTCGTCGTCGACCTGGCGCGCTCGCTCGCGGGGCAGGGCTTCTCCCCGATCGTGCTGGTGAACCACCACCTCGAGCCCGCGCACTTCGCCGCGCTGCACGCCGCCGCCGCCGAGGCGACGCCCGCCCGCGTGCTCGTGCCCGATCACCGTCGCCGGCCCGTCGCGCTGACGCTCGGTGAGGAGTTCTGCAGGGGCGGCAGTCACGCCGGGCGGTACGAGACGTCGCTGGTGCTCGCGGCGGCGCCCGCGCGCGTGCGCACGGAGCGCGAGGCGCTCGCGCCGCTGCACGTGGATCTCGGGCGGGCGATCAAGGCCGGGGCGCAGAGCTTCCTCGAGCTGGGCGGCGCGCGGGCGTACTTCGGCGCGCCCGCGGAGGCCTCCGCGGCGGAGGGCGAGGCGCTGCTGGCGCTGCTCGCGGCGCACGTCGAGGCGGTCGTGACGGCGGGCTGAAGGAGAGGCGAAGGCATGGACCTGCAGAAGCTCGAGCGGCGCGTCGGCAAGCTCACCTCGATCCTCGACGTCGCGAAGGCGATGACGGCGGAGCGCGATCTGGATCGGCTGCTGGCGATCATCCTCCGCGAGGCCGCGGAGATGGTCGAGGCGGACCGTTGCTCGCTCTTCCTCGTCGATCGCGAGCGCAACGTCCTCTGGTCGAAGATCGCGCAGGGCATGAACGCCGGCAGCGAGATCCGCCTGCCGCTCGGCGTCGGCCTCGCCGGCCACGTCGCGACGACCGGCCAGATCGTCAAGCTCGCGGACGCCTACGAAGATCCGCGCTTCAACCGCAAGGTCGATCTGGAGTCGGGCTATCGCACGCGCGCGCTGCTCTGCGTGCCGATGCGCAACACGAAGGACGAGATCGTCGGCGTCATCCAGGCCCTCAACAAGACGCACGGCGGCTCGTTCGACTCCGAGGACGAGGAGCTGCTGCTCGCGCTCGGCGGCCAGGCGGCCAGCGCGGTGGAGAGCGCGCTGCTGCACCAGGAGATCGAGCAGCTCTTCGAGGGCTTCGTGAAGGCCTCGGTCGTCGCGATCGAGGCGCGGGATCCGACCACGAGCGGCCACTCGGAGCGGGTGGCGAAGCTGACCGTCGGGCTCGCCGACGCCGCCGAGCGCAGCGCGGGCGGTCCGTGGGCCGGCGTGAAGTTCTCTGCCGAGCAGCGGACCGAGATCCGGTACGCCGCGCTGCTGCACGACTTCGGCAAGGTCGGCGTGCGCGAGTACGTGCTGGTGAAGGCGAACAAGCTCTACCCGGACGAGCTCGCGCTCCTCGAGCAGCGCTTCGAGTACGCCAAGAAGAGCCTCGAGGCGGAGACCCTGCGCAAGCAGGTGGATCTGCTGATCCGGAAGGCAGGGCAGGAGGCGCTCGCCCAGGAGCAGGTGCACTACGAGGCGCGGGTCCGGGAGCTCGACGAGATCCTCGGCTTCGTGCAGCAGTGCAACAAGCCGACCGTGCTGCCCGGCGGCGGCTTCGACCGGCTCGCGGAGCTCCGCACGCGGACCTTCCCGGGCGCGGACGGCCAGCCACGCTTCATCCTCGACGAGCGCGAGGTGCAGCGCCTCTCGATCCCGAAGGGCTCCCTCTCGCTCGAGGAGCGCCGGGAGATCGAGAGCCACGTGACGCACACCTTCCGATTCCTGACCCAGATCCCGTGGACCCGCGGGCTGCGGCGCGTGCCGGAGATCGCCTACGGCCACCACGAGAAGCTCGACGGGAAGGGCTATCCGCGCGGGATCCCGCCGGAGGAGATCGCGATCGAGGCGCGGATGATGACGATCGCCGACATCTACGACGCGCTCACGGCGAGCGATCGGCCCTACAAGCGGGCGCTCCCGCACGGGATCGCGCTGGGGATCCTGGAGGACGAGGCGAAGCGCGGGCAGGTCGACGGCGAGCTCTTCCGGCTCTTCCGCGAGGCCGAGGTCCCCCATCGGGCGCTCGGCGAGGCGCACGGGGCGTAGGCAGCGCAAGGGTTGCGGGGTGGCCTCCGGGGGCTGCGAGGGCCCGCTGGTACGCTGCGTGGCATGCGGACGATGGCACGGTGGTGGGCAGCGCTGCTGGCGTCGTACCTGCTGCCGGCTTGCGTCGAGGGCGCGGCTGGTCCGGCCGACCCCGGGTGCAGCGAGGAATCGGACTGTCGCTCGGACGAGTTTTGCCGGGCGGGCCGCTGCGTGGTGATCGGCGGCGAGGGCGGGACGGGCGGCGAGGGCGGGACGGGCGGCCAGGGCGGGACGGGCGGCGAGGGCGGTGCGCCGGCCTGCCTCGAGGACGGCGACTGCGCTTCGCGCCTGTGTCTCGACGACGGGACCTGCTGCCAGCAGAGCTGTTCGGACGCCGCGTGTGGCGAGCTGCGGTGCGGTCGAAGGTGTCAGGCGGCCTGCCTCATCGAGCTGCTCGGTGGCGCGACCCAGGCGGACTGCGACGTCGAAGGCTGGCCCTCCGCGCGCAACGCGACGCCGTTCGCTTCGCTCGGCGCCGGTCATTTCCTGCTCTTCTCGGGCGACGATCCGAGGATCGTGGGCCCCGATCTCTGGGAGCTCGTGCTGGTGCCGGACCCCGGCGGCCCGACGCACGCGACTTGGACCCCGGTTGCACCCGCGCCCGGTGCAGCGTGGCCGGAGGCCCGGTACGGCCATGTGCTCGTCCGCCTGCCCGACGCCCTCTGTGCGGCGCTCGGCGCGCCGGAGGCATGTGTGCTGCTCTGGGGCGGTCGTCAGCGCGGCGTGAGCGCGCCCGGCCTGCTCGGCACCTGGCTCTGGTCGCGCTCGACCGGCTTCGTCCGGCTCGAACTCCCGATCGAACCGTCCAAGCGCCTCTACCCAGCCTTCGCCGCTGATCCTGCCGGCTCCCGCCTGCTCTTCTTCGGCGGCTGGGCCTGTGTGGATCCCGGCTGCGCCTACGAGGCACTCGACGACACCTGGAGCTTCGACGCGACGGGCTGGCACGAGCTCGCACCGCCGCTGCGCCCCAACGCGCGGGGGCGCGCTGCGCTCGCGGGCCCGCTGCCCGATGGACGGCTGGTCCTCCTCGGCGGGCGCGTGCCAGGTGAGCTCCACCCGCCGATCGAGACCCTCCGGCCGATCTGGTCGTTCGCCGGCACGGAGTGGCGGATGCTCGCGGAGGCCGCGCCGCTGGCGACGCTGCGCCAGCTCCCCGCGGCGTTCTGGGCGCCGGGCGCCGCCGAGCTCGTCGTGCACGGCGGGTTCGGCGTGAACCCGGACGACACGGAGGGCGCGGCGCTCGGTGACACCGAGCTGCTCCCGCTCACAGGGTTGGCGCAGTCTTTCCCGATCGGGCCGACGATCGAGGACGCGCGCAGATACCGGGCGTCAGGCTGGGACCCGGAGGTCGGGCTCGTGGTGTTCGGCGGCGCGACGGGGGTCGAGTCGTACTGCGAGCTGCACCGACTCTGGATCCGCTGACGCGCGCGGTTCGACCGGTCGCGCCTCGTCAGGCCGCGTGCCGCAAGTTATGCCTCGTCAGCGCCGCGCAGTGTCGCCGCAGCTCCGCCTCGGTCACGAGCCCCTGCTCGACGAACCAGCCGCCGATCGGCTGCTGCAGCCGCCGCTGATGGCCGAGCAGCACGAGCCGCTGGAACGGCGTGAGCCAGCCCGCCGCGACCGCGTAGGCCGCGAACGGCTCGTTGCCCGCGCGCTGCTGCAGGCGCTCCTTGAGGATCCGGCCGACCTCGCTCGGCGCGAGGTAGCCGAAGCGCTCGGCGATGCGGCCGACGGGCGGTCGCTGCGCGCGCTGCCAGGCGATCGCGGCGCCGACGTCGGCGGAGCGGACGACGCCCAGATAGTAGAGGTACTCGGCGAGCCGGAGCCTCCGATCGGGCAGCGGCAGCTCGACGCGTCGACGGGCGCGGGCCTCGACGCCGGCGCTCCTGTACGAGTCGCGCCGCACGCGCTCCTTCGCCGGACCCGCAGCTGGCACGGCGCGCACCTGCGCGGCGGGCGGCGGGGCGGCGGATCGGGGCGGTCGGGGCCGGGCCGGGAGCGGTGCATCGCCGAGCTGCTCGAGCAGGGAGAACGCCGCAGAGACCTCGTGGAATTCGGCGAGCAGCTCGCCCTCGGGGCGACCGAGCACGGCCGCGCGGTCGGGGTGGCTCTCGAGCACGCGGCGACGGAAGACACGCTTGAGCTCGGTGCGCCACGCGCCCTCGTCGGCCGAGTCGCCGAAGGACGCGCCGAAGAGGAGCGTCCCCGCGCGAACGACCTGGGTCCAGGAGAGCGACGGCTCCAGCATGCGGGGCCTCCGCGCGTCGCCCCGATGGCGGCTGCGCTCAGGCGATATCCTCGCGCGTTGGCCCGGCGCCGCAAGTTCCCGACCCGTACCGGGCGTGTCAGGTCTGTGACACGGCGCGAAGCGCTACCGGGTATTGCGCTGGGTGCGGGTCGCTCGCTTCGGAGCGGGCACCTTTGCCGGAGCGGCCGCGACCTCCGCCGGCACGACGGGCGCGGGCTTCCGCAGCGCCGTCCGCGGCGTGCGCGCGTCCCGCTCGGCCCAGAAGCGCGCGAGCTGCGGCCACAGGCGCGTCGAGGCGGACTTGCTCACCACCGCGCCGACGTGGCCGCCGGGCAGGTGCACGTGCACCTTGTCCTCGCTCGCCGCCTTCTCCAGCACGCAGGCGGCGCTCGCGTGCGGGACGATCGCGTCGTGCTCGAAGGTCAGCACGTGCAGGGGCGCGGTGATCGCCTCGAGCCGCGCCGGGATCCCGGAGAGCGCAAAGCTGCCCTTCCAGAGCTGATCTTCTCTGTAGAGCGCGGTGAGGTAGCGCTCGTAGCAGGCGCCCGGGAACGAGACGTTGTCGTTGCCCCACGCCTCGAGCGCCAGGAACCCGTCCATCGACTCGTCGTCCCACGCGCGGTCGAGCACGTGCACGAGCTTGCTCGCCGAGAGCGTCGGCCGCAGCAGCTGGAACGCCGACTGCAGAAGTTGCCACGGCACGAGCCCGAAGGCATCGACCGTCACCTTCACGTCGAAGCTCTTCGTGCGGCTCCACCTCGCGAGCAGCCCGTCGTCAGCGAACCGCACGGGCGCGGCGAGCAGGGTGAGCGAGGCGATGTGTTCGGGGTGGGCGGCGGCGTGGATCGTCGCGAGC
>CAYHCR010000029.1:0-12786 GCA_964354895.1 uncultured Myxococcales bacterium
GAGCGGGCGCGGCGACCGGAGCGGGCGCGGCGACCGGAGCGGGCGCGGCGACCGGGGCGTCCGCGCGCAGCACGCCGACCCGGCGCAGCTGCACGGTGACGAATTCGCGCTCCTGCCAGAGCACGACGACCAGCACCGCCGCGATCACCGCGAAGACGACGCGACCGGTGTGGCTCTCCTCCTCCTCGTCCTCGCCGCGCGCCGCGCGCTGCTCGCTCTGCGCGTGAACCAGATCGAGCCGCTCGATCTTCGAGCCCTTCGGCTTGGCGGGCCGCCGCGTGAAGAGTCGGCCCAGCTCGCGGCTGAGCAGCAGCCGATCGTTGAGCGCCCAGCCGGCGCCCTCGAGCACGGTCGCGAGGCTGCGGCGGCGCAGCTTGAGCCAGCCGAGCAGCGCGGCCGGACCGGAGACGAGCGCGATCAGCACCAGCAGCGCGGTCACGACGTCCATCACCGAGAGCTCGCGCAGCTGCCCGACGATGAACGCGAGCGAAGAGCCGATCGCGGCGACCGCGAGGCCTCCGGCGGCGACCATTCCGCCCGCGCCGCCGCCGTCGGCCGGCTTGCTCACCGGGGCCTTCGGTGGCGGCGCGACAGCCGAACCTGCGGTCGCCGCGGCCGTGCCGTAGGACGACTCGAGCCCGGCGTCGAGGCCCTTCTCGCCCGAGGACGCGAGCGCCTCGATCTTCGAGCCGATGAAGCGACCGATCCTCGTGAAGGGCGCGGTCGCGGCCTCCCAGAGCGAGACCGGGTGACGGACGACGTGCACGACCGTCGCGTCGAGCTCCTTGCCGTTCACGTCGACGAAGATCCCGCGTTTCCCGGCGACGACGCCCGCGCTCCGGCCCGCCGTGATCGGGACGGCCACCTCGTAGGGCGCGTCGGCCGCGCCACTGCTCTGCACCCGCACGTAGGCGGTGCAGAGCGTGTTCTGCTCGGCGAGCGCGATGTGCGCGGCGCGATCGGGCACGCGGACGGAGAAGCTGAAGACGCGGCCGTCGAGCACGAGCCGGCCCCGCTCGAAGAGCGCCGGGCGCTCGCGATCGTACAGCTCTGCCATGGAGATGAAGTTGCGCGACAGCGCGAGGAGCCAGCGCTGGTAGAGCACCAGCCGCTCGAGCTCGAGGAGGGCCGCGATCGTCGGCGCGAGCGCGAGGTCATCCTTGCAGAGCTGCTCGATCCGGTCGAGCGCGGCCGGATCGACGGCGCGCAGCTCGTCCGCGCGCCGACAGAGCGGCTCGGCGTCGACACCCTGCTGCCAGGCGACGACCGCGCGCGCCCGGGCGACGAGCCCGTCAAACGCCGCCTCCTCGAGCCGCTCGCCGTGTCCGGCCGGCGCCGCGACGTCGCGCCGGAAGTTCTGCAGTGACTCGAAGGCAGCGCCGCGGACGAGCGAGTCGAGCGGCAGCACGCCGTCCGCGCGCAGCGGCGCGACCGCGGCCGCCTCGAGCGCGTCGAGCAGGGCCTTGCGATCCGAGACCGTCGCCTCGATCCGCGGGCCCGGCAGTCGCAGGCTGACGGCCGCCTCGGCCTGCGTGGCGACGAGCCGGCTGCGGAGGAACCACTCCCGCAGCCGCTCCTCCACGCCGAGGACCTGCGCCGCGCGCGCAGGGCTCTCCTCGCCCCACGTGTACGCCGCGCCCCTCGCGTCGAGGTGCGCGAGCGCCCTGGTCCGCTGCTCGCGGAAGGCCTGCAGCCGCGCCGGATCGACGCCGGCGAGGCCCGCTCGGTTCGGCCTGGACGGGCCCGTCTCGAGCACGAGGCGCGCGAGCGCCTGCAGCGCCGCATCGGCGATCGACGCGGGCGCGACGATCCCGTCGCCGTTGACGGCCTTCCCGCGCAGCGCGCCCTCGGCCTCGCGGATCTGCGTCAGCGAGAGGGAGGCGCCCTTCTCGACGCCGAGCTTGTCGAGGATCGTGCGAGCGGCGTCTGCGAGCGACGCCCCGTCCTTCGAGAGCGCGTCGAGCTGCAGCACGTCGGCCCGCTGGTCGACGCCCTTGCGGTCCTTCAGCATCCGGCCGAGGAAATCGACCGCGGTGCGGAGCTCTTCGACGCGCACGCGCCCGTTCTGATCGCGGTCGAGCAGCTCGAGGAGCCGCGGGTCACACGAGAAGCCGTCGACCGGACAGGCGGTCGCGACCCAGAGGGCGGCCGGCATCCGCGAGGCCTCCACGAGGTCGTCGAACGAGCTGATCTCGACCTGCAGCGAGCCGGCCCAGGACCGGAACGTCAGCGCCATATCCCCTCCACGTCGCGAGTCGCGCACCGTACCAGAACACGCGGTGCGGCTTGCGATCCCTGTCGCAGGTCGGGCAAGAGGGGGCATGGCCGATCCCGCCTCGATGGTCCGCCCCTCCCTCGCGCTCGCCCTGCATGCGCTGCTGCTCGCCGCGATCGGTGCGTTCGGCGTGCCGTGGAAGACGCCGGCCGCGAACGGCATCGTGCTGGCGCTGGCCGCGCTCGAGCTGGTGGCGGCGGCGGGGCTCGCGGGCGAGCGACGCTGGGGTCACCGGCTGGCGCTCGCCGTCGGCGGCCTCGGCCTCGGCTGCGGCGTCGCGGTGGTGCTCGGGCTGCTCGCGAGCTGGGCCTTCCTGCGGGGCACGTGGGGCGAGTTCGGCGGCGGCGCTTCGATCGGCGCGCTGCTGCTCGCCGCGGTCGCGTTCGAGCTCGTGGGGCTGTTCCCCGCGTGGCTGCTCGCCCGCCTGCTGCGCCCTGAGGTCCGCGCACGCTTCGGGCCGGCCCGCGCGCCGGGCGCCGGCGGGCTCCTCGTGGCCGCGCTGCTTCCCTTTGCGGGCGCCGCCGGGCTCTCCGAGGCGCTCGCGCTGCGCCCGCTCCCGCCGCTCTCGGCCGCGCAGCGCGGCGAGCTCTTCGCCCTCTTCGACGCCGCGCGCGCCGGCCGCCCGCTGCCGGCGACGCCGTCGCTGCGTGGCGTCCCTGTCGCGGGGCCGCTCCATCTCACGGCGCTCCGGGCGGGCCGTTCGGTCGCGCGCGTCGCCGGGCGTGGGGATGATCTGCAGAGCTGCGCCAGCGCAGCCGCCGACGCCCTGGCCCGGCAACGGCGCCGGCTCGACGGCGCGCGGCTCAAGCTCGATCGGACGGTCGCGACCGGCCGGGTGCCCGAGGCGCTCGTCGGCCCCGGCCTCGCCGCAGGCGCCGACGGCCTCACGCGCGACGGCCTGGGCGACGAGCAGGCGCTGCTGCCCGACGATCTGCTCCGCGCGAGCCTCTTCGGCCGCACGCCCGTGCTCCCGATGCTCCGGGAGATCCGCTTCGGCGCCGACGCCGACTGGCTGCTGCGTCGCCTGCCTGGCGCGGGCGCGCTCCGCCGGCTGCGCACCGAGGCGCTCGTCGAGCACGAGGGCGCCTTCGTCCCCGTCACGCGCGGCGGCACGCCCGGCCCGGCACCAGCCGCGCAGAGCTTCCGGCAGGCGGCGATCGACGGTGGCGATTTCGTCCTCCGGCAGCTGGGCGAGGACGGCAGGTTCGCCTACCGCTACGACCCGATCACCGGCCGCGCCTCCCGCGGCGGTGACTACTCGCTCCCCCGGCATGCCGGCGCCGCCTATTCGCTCGCGCAGCTCTACGGCGTGACGGGCGAGCCGCGCTGGCGCGAGGGCGCCCGCCGCGCGCTCGACTGGCTCGTCGGCGAGAGCACGCCGGACTGTCCGCGGCCGGGCCAGCGCTGCTTCCCGAGCGGCCGGTTCGCCCCGCTCGGACCCGCGGCGCTCTCGACGATCGCGATGCTGGAGTACCAGCGGCGCACGGGCGATCCGCGGTTCGAGGCGCCGGCCCGCGAGCTGCTCGCGTACGTGGAGTCGATGCAGCTCCCGAGCGGCGAGCTGCAGCACCGCGCGCGCGTCGAGGGAGGCGCGCCCGACGTCGCCTGGCGCACGATGTTCGCGTCCGAGCAGGCCGCCCTCGCCCTCGTGCTCGCGGACGAGGTCCTCGCGCGACCGGGCGCGCGGGACCGCGCCCGTCGCGCGCTCGACTGGCTCGTCGACGACAAGTACGACTTCTTCCTCGGCCGCTTCTTCTATGGCGCCGACCACTGGACGTGCCTCGCCGCGCTCGACGCGCACGCAGCCCTGCCCGATCGCCGCTACCTCGACTTCTGCCTCGGCTATTCGCGCTTCCTGCAGCGGCTCCAGTACGAGCCGGGCGAGTGGGAGAACGCCGACTACGCGGGCCACTACGGCTACTCAGCCGTGCTGGTGCCGCAGGCGCCCGGCACGGCTGGCTTCGGCGAGGCGATCGCTGCGACCGCGGGCCTCGCAAAGCTGCACGGCGTCTCGGCGCCGGACGTCGAGCGCCAGGCCTTCGACGGCTGCGGCGCGCTCCTGCGCGACCAACTCCGCGACGAGAACGCCTTCCTCGCGCGCGATCCCGCGGCGGCGCGGGGCGGGATCCGGCGCTCGCTCGTCGAGCCCGAGATCCGGCTCGACTTCACGCCGCACGCCCTCTCCGCGCTCCTCTCGTGTTCGACCCACGCCGGGGCGCGGCCGCCGGAGTAACCTGCGCGCCATGCGCCTCCCGACCCTGCCCGCCCTGATCGTCCTCGCGCTCGCCGGCTGCGCCGGTGCGCCCGTCGACGCGCCGACCGATGCGCCGAAGCTCGCCCGCTCGAGCAAGCGCGCCGTCGCCGCGATCCTCCTCAATGGCGAGCGCGTCGACGTCGGCTGGAGCGACGGCGACAGCTTCGACATCCGCTCCGGCGCCCACAAGGGCGCCTCGACCCGGCTCGTCGGCTACAACGCGCTCGAGTCCTATGGCCCCGTGCATCGCTGGGGCGCCTGGACGTCCGCAGAGCTGTACGAGATCGCCCGCACGAGCAAGGAGCTCGGCGCCGCCGAAGAGTGGGTCTGCACCACCGACGGCAAGCTCGACTCCTACGAGCGGCTGCTCATCGACTGCCCCGGCGTCGCGAAGGCGATGATCGCCGCCGGCCATGGCTTCGTGATGGCGATCGACGAGGTCCCGGACCCGGCCCTGCTCGCCGCGCAGCGGGAGGCGCGCGCGAAGAAGGTCGGGATGTGGGCGAAGGGCACCCCCGCCGAGATCGTGACGAGCGTGCATCCGGCCAAGGGCGACAAGGCCGGCTACAACCGTGTCGTGGAGATGGAGACGGGCACCTCGCGCAAGTGGCAGCACCAGAGCGTCTACGCGGAGTGCGAGGAGGTCTGCCTGCCGGAGGGCGGCGCGTGCCTCGTCTTCGTGGAGTTCGACCGGCGCTACAACCCGAAGACGAAGGCGGCCTGCCTGCGCTGATCAGCCGGGCAGCGGCTCACCCGAGGCGCGGCAGGCCCGCCGTCGCGCCGAGCCGCCCGACGACCGCCGCACCGACCCGGCAACCCTGCACGATCGCCGTCGTGAGCGCCGCCACGGGCAGCTCTGCCGGCTGCGCTCCGTCCGCCAGCAGCGGCGTGAGCGCCGCGAGCAGGCCCGCGACGAAGCCGTCCCCCGCGCCCGTCGAGTCGACGACCTCCACGCGGGGCGCCGGCACGTGGCCCGACGCCCCATCGCGCCGCGCCCACCACGCGCCCGCCGCGCCCGCCGTGACGATCGCGAGCGGCAGCCCCTCGTGCACGAGCCGGCGGGCCTGCTCGTCCGCGGGGGCCGGCCCGAGCCAGAACGCCGCCTCCTCTTCGGAGAGCTTCGCGAGCGTGGCCGCGGCGAGCACCGGCCCGAGTCGCGGCCGCAGCGCCGAGGCGTCGCGCCAGAGGTGCAGGCGCAGGTTCGGATCGACGCTGATCACCGCGCCGGCCTCGCGCGCGATCTCGAGCAGTTTTGCCGTCGCCGCGACGCCGCTCTCCGAGACGAGCGCGTTCGAGCCGACGTGCACGATCCGCGCGCGCCGGACGAGCGCCTCGTCGACGTGCTCCGGCGCGAAGCAGGCGTCGGCCGTCGGCGCGCCGTAGCCGAAGAACCGCCGCTCGCCCCGCTCGTCGAGCTCCACGAAAGAGAGCCCGGTCCGCCCCGCGCGCGTCGTCTGCAGCCCAGCGACCTCGATCCCCTCGGCCCCGAGCGCCTCGCGCAGGAACGCGCCGAACTCGTCCTCGCCGACGAGCCCGAGCAGCGCCACGCGCACGCCGAGCCGCGCGAGCCCGACGGCGACGTTCGCCGGGGCGCCGCCGGTGTGGACGGCAAAGCTGCCCACGCGCCGCAGCGGCCCGCGCCGATCCGGCAGCAGATCCACCAGCGCCTCGCCCTGCACCAGCACGTCCAGCGGGGTGGTCACGCCTCGATCCCCAGCTGCCGCAGCACGTCGAGCGTGCGGGGCGCGTGACCGACCGTGGCGACCAGCAGCGCCTGCAGCGCCGCGCGCACCGACGCCCGCAGCCGGGGCTCGCAGGCCGGCGCCTCCGCCGCGGTCCCGAGCCCCGCGATCCAGGCGAGCGCCTCGGCCGGCACCGCGAGCACGCCCGGCGCGCCTCGTGCACAGGTGCGACACAGCGCCCCGCCCTCGCGCGACGAGAAGCCGCCGTCCGGCGCCCGACCGCAGCGACAGCAGCTCTCCACGTGCGGCGCATGCCCCGACGCCGCCAGCGCGCTCCACTCGAACCGGAGGAGCGCTTCGGGCCGCGCGGCGCCCAGCTGCAGCAGCGCCAGGTAGTCGGAGAGCGCGTCGAAGAGCGGCGCGCAGCCCTCGTGCTCGCGCGTGAGCAGCCGGCAGAGCTCCGCCGCGTGCGAGGCGTACGAGAGCCGCGTGAGCTCGTCGCGCAGTCCGGCGTTTCCCTGCAGCAGGCTCGCGCTCTCGAGGAAGAGCAGCTCGGAGCGCCCCTCCTTGAGCCGCGCCTCGATCCGGGAGAACGGCTCGAGCACGCCCGCGAAGCGTCGCTTCGAGCGCCGCGCCCCGGCGACGAAGGCGCCGAGCCGGCCGCGCTCCCGCGTCAGCAGCGTCACGACCCGGTCCGACTCGCCGGTGTCGACGCCGCCGAGCACGAAGGCCTCGAGCGGCGGCAACGCTCTCACGCGCCCCTCTGCAGCCAGAGCGCGAGGACGGCGAGCCCGAGCGCGAGCACGAGCAGCAGCGCGACGCGGCGACCTCTCGCCGCGGGCGCAGGCGGCGGCACCGAGGGCGCCGGCTGCAGCGCGGTCCACTCCTGGAAGCGAAGGAGCGTGTCGTCGACCGGCAGGCCGACCGCCGCGGAGATCGCCCGGAGGTAGCCGGTGACGAAGACGGGCGCCGGCAGCTCGCCCGGCCGGTCCTCCTCGAGCGCGGCGATCGCGCGCGACGAGATCCGCGTGATCCCCGCGACCTCCGCCCGCGACAGCCCGCGCAGCTCGCGCTGGCGGGTCAGGTAGCGCCCGAAGCTCTCCACGGGCTCACCGGCCGTCGGCGCCGAACGCGGGTGGCTCCGGCGGGGCGGCGCGCTCTGCCGCCGGCGGTGGCTCGATCACGTCGGGCCGGCTGCCGCCGAAGTCGCCGCCCGGCGGCACCGAGATGTCGTGGTTCTCTTTGGTCGGATCGGGCGGCGGCGGACAGTCGTCCAGGACGATCAGCTCGGACTGCTTGCGACACTCGGAGGCCTCGTCGCCGACCCGCGCGATCCGACTGCAGAGGATGAACGCGTTGCGGGCCGGGCAGCTCTCGCCGACCCGCAGCAGCGCGAGGCCGAGCCGGTGCTGGGCGTCGGCCACCTTCGGACAGCTCTGCGCGTATCGGTCATACATCCTGCGCGCGCCGTCGTAGTCGCCCTCGTGCGCGAGGATCTCGCCCAGGTTCCGGTAGCCGAGGCAGAAACGCGGGTTCATCGAGACCGCGGCGGAGAGGTGTCGGACCGCGCCGGCCTTGTCCCCGAGCTGGTAGAGGCACCACGCGTAGTTGCCCTCTGCGAGGTGCGCGTCCCGGTAGATGAGATCGCGACGCGCCTCGTCGAGCGCGTCCCGCGCCTCCTCCCAGCGCTGCATCGCCATCAGCGCCGCGCCAAGATTCACGCGCGCCTCGGAGTAGGTCGGCTTGAGCTCGAGCGCCCGGCGGAACTTCTCCACCGACGCCTCCGGCTGCGTGTACGGAGGCAGGAACAGCACGAGGCCATGGAAATTCCACGCCTCCGCGCTCTCCGGGTCGTACTTGAGCGCGCGCTCGACCTGCGCGAGCGCGAGCCGCGCATCACCGCTCTTCTGGGCGCTGATCCCGGCGTCGAGCTCGATGCGACCGAGGTCGCGGTCCTTCGTCGAGACGAGCGCGCAGCCGCTCCAGAGGATCGGGAGCGCCAGCGCGACGGCGAACGTCCGGTGGGTCATCTCAGAAGCTCGCGAGCAGGCGCGCGAGGCCGCCGAGCTGCTCGACCGTCAACGTCGGTGCGGCGGGCCCCGCAGGCGGCGGCCGCGGAGGTCCAGCGGACGGCGCAGGCGGACGCGTCCCCGCGAGGCCGGCGACGAGCTCCTGCGGCGCGACCGACTGACCCGGACCGGGCGTCCCTGCGCCAGGCGGCTGCGCGGTCAAGGCGCTCATCGTCGGCCCGGTCGGCATCGACGGGTGAAAGAGGTTCGGCTGCGCGGTCTTCTCCAGCAACCGCACGGGGTCCACCGAGAACGGCGGGAGCCGCGCGAGCAGCGTCGTCTGCGCAGCCGGGTCGAGGTTCCGGAAGTTCAGGTTGTCGAGCATGAAGCCCATCGACTCACAGAACGCGATCGCCTCGCCCTCGGCCTCCCCATACTGATCTGCCTGGAGCCAGCGCTTCTCGTGCAGGTAGACGATCGGCTTCTTGCTGACCGCGAGCCACAGGTAGATGGCGATCGAGAAGGTGCCGGTCGGGTTGCGGACGCCGATCACCCACGCGCGCGCGGGCTGTGCGGCCTCCCCCGGCACCGCGACGTTGGGCTCGTTGATCGCCTCGACGAGCGTCGCGACCTGCTCGCGGCTCGCTTTGACGACGCGGATGGACGGATCGATGGAGAACATGGTCCTCGTTACTGCGCGACGACGGTGAACTCCTTGTCGGCCGAGTCGGTCTCCGCCGCGCTCTTCTTGAACTCGAGCAGCGGGTTGTCGATCATCACCTGATCGCCGCCCATGTTGCCCTCGCCGATCACGATCGAGACCGTGTGCTCCGGCGAGAAGCTCTGCCGCTTGGCGCGTTTGGTGGCCCGAAAGACGACGCGGTTGGGGCCGGTCCGGAGGAAATTGCTGACCTCCATCACGAGCTGGTCGTCCTCGGCGCGGATCTTCCGGATCCACTTGGCGTTCACGAAGACGTCGATGTCGTAGTCGTGTTTGCCGCCGGCGGGCACCTCGGTGACGAGGAAGTAGCGCTTGCTCACGACGCCGCCACCGCCGACCGCGGCGGGCAAGGTCGGACCTGCACCGCCTTCGATCTTGTAGGCAGGGGCGTCGATGAAGACGTTGCCCTGGGCGTCGATCCGAACGCCCTTGACCGTCTTGAATTCCTGGCTGGTCACGCCGTCGATGCTGACGCCGTTGAGGTAGACCCCGCCGGCGGCGGCCACGCGGGGCAGCACCAGCAGGGCGGACAGCAGCAGCAGGACAAACACAGGGAGCGCGACGCCCAGCGGGCGACGAGAGGTTGCGGCGAGCACGGATCCTCCTCGGAGATCGGGTCCATTGTAGCCGACGAAAGGCGTGGAGGAAGGATTTAGTCCCACACCGCCTACACGCCGCGCGACTCCGGCGACCAGATGAGCTTGTGCAGCTGCAGTTGCAACCGGGCGTCGAGGCCCGTCTCGAGCAGGAGCGCCACGAGCCGGTCGGCCGGCAGCGTCGCGGTGACCGGCGAGAGCAGGAGCGCGGCGAAGCGCCCCTCGAGCCGCCGCGCGCGGATCAACGCCTCGGCCCAGCGGAAGTCGGCCTCGTCCGCGAGCACGAATTTGAGCTCGTCGCGGTGAGAGAGGCTGTCGAGCCGGGCCAGATGCGCCTCGGTCGCGACCTCCCCGGAGCCGGGCGACTTCACGTCGACGATCTTCACGACCTCGGCCGGAAGGTGGGACCAGTCGAGCTGGCCGTGCGTCTCCACCGTCACCTCGTAGCCCCGCTGCAGCAGCGCCTCGGCGAGCGCCGGGAGCTCCTTCTGCAGCAGCGGCTCACCGCCGGTCAGGCAGACCAGCCGGCTCGGGTGGCGAGCGACCTCCGCCACGAGCTCGCTGACGCTCGCCCTGCGGCCGCCATGGAAGGCGTAGCTGGTGTCGCACCAGCGGCAGCGCAGGTCGCAGCCGGTCGTGCGGACGAAGACGCACGGGAGACCGGCGCGGGTCCCTTCGCCCTGGATCGAGAAGAAGACCTCGGTGACCTGCATGGCGCCGCCGTCACTCCGCCCGGAGCGCGCCCGGGGCTGCGGGGGCCGCTGCGAGCGCGCCGCCCGTCAGGTCGAGCTCGCGGACGAGCGTCCTGTGTTCGCGACGAACGGCGCGGGCGAACGGTCTCCAGCGATCCGGCACCCGCCCCTCCTCGCGCAGCTCGCGGTCGAGCGCGCCCGGTCCCGCGTTCCAGGCCGCGAGCGCGTGGTCGAGGCGGCGATAGCGCGTGGAGAGGCGCTTGAAGTAGCGGACGCCGAGCCGGACGTCGGTCACGGGCGCCGGCTCGAGGCCGTCGAGCGGGATGCCCTCGAGCCGGGCGACGTGGCGGCGGGTGTCGGGCCGCAGCTGCATGAGGCCATGCGCGTCGCGGTTCGAGCGCGCGTCGACGCGGAAGTCGCTCTCGACCTCCATCAGCGCGAGGACGAAGCGGGGGTCGAGCGCGGCGCGGTCGGCCTCCTCGACGATGACGCGCGCCAGCAGCGAGCGGAGCGGCGGCGCGATGGCGCCCGCGGTCCGGACCTCGAGGAAGCCGTCGATCGCGCGGGCCTCCTGCGATATCGGCACCTCGGGCGGGGCCGGCGGGAGCGCCAGCCGGGCGACCCGCGCGGGGACCGCCACCGCGACGAGCAGGGCCAGCACGCCCGCCAGGCGGAGGGGAGGCAGTCCAAGGAATCGCGCGCGCAGCATCGGTAGGAGCACTCCTGTCTCACCGGTGATCCGGCGAAAAGTTGGCGGACCCTAGGCGAAGCCCCCTGGTCCGGACAAGGGGGCTTTCCCTACATCTACCTACCCTTACTTCGTCGCGGTAGCGCGGGGACGCTTCGCCGCGGCCTTGGAGATCTTCTCGATCCGCTTCTCGAGCCGCTCGACCTCGCGCGAGAGCGCGGTCACCTGTGCGGCCGTCGCGACGCCTGCGAGTCCGAGGACGCGATCCGGCAGCTCATGGAGCCGCTCGCGCAGCTCGTCGACGCGCACGCCGGCCTGGTCCTTGATCTCGCCCGCCTTCTCCTGCCACTCCTCGCTCGGCACCGCCGCCATCAGGTGGGCGAGCTCCTTGCGCGACTTGCGCCCCTTCGCGAGCAGCCCTGCGAGCAGCTTCTGCGCCTCCGTCTCGAAGAGCGCGAGGCGCTTCTCGGCGCCCTCGATGCGGTCCTTCACGGTCTCCGGCAGCACGGGAACGGTACGGGTGCGGGCCATGGCTTCCTCCCTGAATGACGCGCCGCGACATGCGGCTGCCAGCACCATAACGCAGAGCGTCACGTCGTCAATCCCCGCCGGCGTTGCGGGCCCGACGCCGAACGGCCATCCTCCCCGCCCCGTGTGGTCGCTCGCCCGACGCCTCCTCTTTCTCTTCGACGCCGAGCGGGCCCACGGCCTCGGGGGCCTGGTGCTCCGGCTGCTCGGCGCCTCGCCCTCGCTCGCAGGTTGGCTCCGACGCCGCCTCGTCCCCGACGCCGCGTCGCTGCACGTCGACTGCTTCGGCCTGCGTTTCCCCTCGCCGATCGGCCTCGCGGCGGGCTTCGACAAGGGCCACGGGCTGGCCGGCGGGCTCTTCGCGCTGGGCTTCGGCGCCGTCGAGATCGGCACGCTCACGCCACGACCGCAGCCCGGCAACGACCGGCCGCGACTCTTTCGGCTTCCGGGCGCGCGGGCGCTCGTGAACCGGATGGGCTTCAACAATGCGGGCGCGGACGCGGCGCGACAGCGCTACGAGCGACTCGCGTTCCGACCGGCGCCGCTCGGGGTGAACCTCGGCAAGAACAAGGCGACCTCGGCGACCGACGCGGCGGCCGACTACCTGGCCGCGTTCCGGACGCTGGCGGACGTCGGTGACTACTTCGTGGTGAATGTCTCTTCGCCGAACACGCCGGGCCTGCGCGATCTGCAGGCGCCGGCGGCGCTGCGGGAGATCCTGCGACCGCTGGTCACCGAGGCGCGGGCGCGGGGCGGGCGGCCGATCCTGCTCAAGCTGGCCCCTGATCTGGCGGACGAGGAGATCGACGAGCTCGCGGCGCTGGCACGGGCCGAGGGGCTCGCGGGGCTCGTGCTGGCGAACACGACGATCGGCCGGGCCGGGGCAGAGGGCGAGCGGAACGCCGCGCAGGCGGGCGGGATGAGCGGGCCGCCGCTCAAGGCGCGCATGCTCCAGCTGGTCGCGCGGGTCCACGCGGCCCACGGCGCGGCGCTGCCGATCGTGGCAGCGGGCGGGATCGAGTCGGCCGACGATGTCCGGGCAGCCCTCGCCGCAGGCGCGTCGCTCGTCCAGCTCTACACTGCGTTCGTTTACGGCGGGCCGCTGCTGCCGGCGCGCCTGCACCGGGCCCTCACGATCAGCCCGCCAGTTCGAGGGTCATGAGGACGGCGTCCTCGCCGTCATTCGGGTAGTAGCGCGGCCGACGGCCGACCCGCCGGAAGCCGAGCGACTCGTAGAGCCCGAGCGCCGGCCCGTTCCCCGCGCGGACCTCGAGCAGAGCGACCTGGCAGCCCTCGCCGACCGCCTCCAAGCCCGTCTCCCACCCGCCGGAGTATTACGCG
>CAYHCR010000030.1:0-12259 GCA_964354895.1 uncultured Myxococcales bacterium
CTGCCCCGGTCGCGCACGCCGTCCCGGTCGCGCACGCCGCCCCGGTCGCGCACGCCGCCCACGTCGAGCCCTCCCGCCCGCTGCGAGCGGCCCCCGCCGCCGACACCGTCGTCGAAGGCCGCGCCCGGATCGCAGCGCTGCGCCAGCGCCTCGACACCGCCGCGCGCCCCGCGCCGACCGCAGAGGACGTCGCCCCGGCCCACGCCGCGGCCACGGTTCGACTCGCGGTCGAGGAGCTGCGCGCGCGGCTCTCCTCCGCCGTCGCCGAGCGGGAGGCCCTCTCCCGCGCGCTCGAAGGCACGCGCGACGAGCTCTCCCGCGCGCAGAAGGAGCTCTCCACGAAGGGACGCGCGCTCGAGACCGCCGAGGCGCTCGCCGCCGAGCGCGCCCGCGTCGCCGACGAGCTCGTCGCCGAGGCCGAGGCGCTCGCGGAGGAGCGCGACCGGGCGCTCTCCCGCATCGCCGAGCTCAAGTCGATCGACGAACAGCAGGGCCGGCTGCTCGGCGAGGCGCAGGACGCGCTCGCGCAGCGCGACGAGGCGATCGCCGCGGCCGCGACCGAGGCGAACGAGCTGACCGCCGCGCTCGACGCTCGGGCGTCGGAGGCCGAGGAGCTCGCCGCTCGTCTCGGGGAGCGCACGCAGGAGCGCGACGAGCTGCAGGCGCGCACGACGCGCCTCGAGTCCGAGGTCTCGCGCCTCTACCAGAGTCGGGAGGCGCTCGCGGAGATCCAGCGGCTCGTGCAGGCGGCGGTGTAGCGCCTCTGGGCTGATCGACCGGCGCAGCTGTCCGCTGCGCCGGCGCGCGTCGATCCGGCAGAGATGTCCGTCGCGCCGGCGCGCGTCGATCCGGCCTGGAGGTCCGCGCCGCTACGGCAGGAGCGGCCCGACGAACGCGCGCAGCTCGGCCCAGATCCGCTCGCGCGAGGCGAGGAGCTGGTGGTCGTCGTCGAGCTCGATGAGGCGGACGTCGGCCGCCCCGTCGCGGAGCTTCTGCGACAGGCCGATCGGCACCACCACGTCGCGCGTCCCGTGCAGCACGAGGCACGGCACCCGCACGAGCGGGAAGGGCGCGTGGCCGAGCGCGTCCCTGTAGAAGCCGAAGCTGAGTGATTCTCTCCGGCCGGTCGCGAAGTGGTCGACCTCGAGCGCGCCGGTGCTGCGCCACGCCGAGATCCCCTCCTCGCCGAGCGCCAGCGTCCACCGGGCCGGCAGGTCGAACGCCGGCGCGAGCAGGACGAGCGCCCGCACGGAGGGCTCGCGCAGCGCCGCGAGCGCCGCCACGTAACCGCCGAACGAAGAGCCGATCAGCACGGTGCCCGCCGCCGGCGCGTCGAGCAGTATTGCGTGTACGGCCTGGATCGACCGCGAGACGGTCAGGCCGTGGAAGCCGCCCGTCCCTGCGTTGAGATCGGGCGTCTGCAGCGCGACGCCGCGCGCCGCGAGCTGCTCCCGCAGGAAGCTCGACTTGGCGCCCTCCGGGCCGCTCGCGAAGCCGTGCAGGTAGACGAAGCGCGCGGCCTCAGCCATCCAGCCGCGTCCGCAGCGCCTTCGCGGCGATCTTGAGGTCGTCGTCGTCGCACGTGAGCTCGAGCGACTGCAGCTGCGGCTTGAGCGACGCCGGCACCTTGCGCAGCGCGCCCTCGTCCAGCAGCTGCGAGATCCGCGTGATCGTCAGCGCCGCGACGCTCTCCTTCGGGTGGGAGAGGAACTCCGTCAGCAGGTAGGGATCCGGCGGCAGCTCGTGCTGCTCGACGAAGAGCCGCACCAGCTCCGCCCACTTGCGCCGGTCGCTCGCGGAGGCCTTCTGGATCTCCTCGATCGCCTTGCTCCGCTCGCCCTTGCTGCCGGTCGGATCCAGCAGCCCGGCGAGCCCGTCCGGCGCGGCGCCGGAGCCGTCGAAGAACTTGTCGAGGTTGTTCTTGTACTGCTGGTAGGCCTGCGACTTCTGCAGCCGCTCCTCGCCGATCGCGCCGGGCGCCGGCCGGGGCGATCGGCCCGAGCCGCTCTTCTCGCGCGCCTTGTCGATCTCCCGCCAGCTCTTCTTGGGTCGATCCGGGTCGGATCCGTCGCGGCGCGCCATCCGTTTGTCCTCCGGGCGAAAGACGCTTTCTACCACGCCCGACCCCGTCGATACTCGCGCCATGTCGACCCTGCCAAGACGCTGGGACGGTCCCGAAGTGCTCGATCCGCTGCTGCGCCGCAGCCAGGCGAACGTCGACAGCCGGGGCGTCATCGCGCGGATCACCACGGCGCTCGCCGAGGGCCTCTCTGCCGGGGAGGTCATCCCCGCGCTCTTCCCCGGGGAGCCCCGCTTCGGCTCGCCGGAGGAGGCGCGCCTCTTCTACGCGAACGTCCTCGGGCTCTGGGAGCTGCTCTCCGCCGGCACCGATCCGGAGTCGCTGCTGGCGTCGAGCGAGTCGAGCGAGCCCCGCACGCCGCCACCGCCGGAGGCGCCGCCGCCGGAGCTGCCCACCCGCGGGCTGATCGACGGCCCGGAGCTGCCGGAGGACTGGGTCGAGTACGCCTGGCGCGCGCTCGATGGAGAGCCGGAGCGAGACCGCCGCCGCCGCGCCGATCGCTGCGAGAACGCGCAGAGCGAGCTTGCGCAGTGGCCCACGCTCGCCGAGGGGCTCTCCGACGACGCCCGCGATCGGCTCACGCGGTTCTGCTTCGAGCTCTGGGGGCTCTTCGATCTGGCGGTCGGAGACCGGCTCGGGTTCGTGACGATCGAGGCGTTGCTGCAGTCGCGCGCGAGCGAGGCCTCGGCCCGGCAGCCGGCGGTCGCGCTGCACGTGGCGCGCAGCCTCGACGAGTGGGAGGCCTCCGACGAGACCCCGACGCCGGAGGATCGAGGCGCGCTGGAGGTCGCCGCCGGCCAGCTCGTCGTCGCGCTCAGCGAGGCGATCCTCGAGGGTCCGCCGTACGCCGAGTGAAGCGACGTCAGGGCGACGGCATCGCGGCGAGCTTCACCCGCAGCGCCTCGATCACCTGTGGGATCGAGTCCGGGGCCAGCGTCATCGCGTCGATCCGCCGCGCGGAGCGGAGCAGCCCGTCGAGGTCGCGATCGCGACCGTACAGCCGCTGCGCCGCCGCGAGCGCCGCCGCGAGCTCGAAGCGCGCGCGCGCCGGCTCGACCCCGAGCGCGCCCTCGGACTTCTCGAGGTGCAGCGCCGACGCAGCGAGCGCCTCGCGATCGTGGACGGAGAGCGTCTCGCGCCGGTTGATGATCGAGAGGCTGTCGAGGAATTTGTCGAGCCCCTCGACCGCGAGCTTCAGCGCGCGGGGCTTGCTCGAAGGATCGTTCGCGAGCTTGGCGAGCTCCGCGCGCGCCTCGATGAACGAGCGCTTGTCCGCCGCGCGAAGCGACGTCCAGCCCTCCGAGCGACGGAAGGTCTCCACGTCCCGCACGAGCCGCAGCGAGCGCAGGCGGGCCTCCGCGGGGCCCTCCTCCTGCAACCGCGTGTTCTCCGCGCGCACGACCGAAGAGAGGACCGCGAGCAGTCGACGCAGCCGGACCGCCTCGTCGATGTCCTCGCGGTAGCCGGGGACGACCTGCTCCTTCTTCACGTCCGAGAACGCGCCCGCCGCCTGGAAGACCATCTCCCCGATGCCGGCGCGGAACTTTCCGCGGAACTCGGAGAGGTGGGCGAGCAGGTTCCACCGATCCGCCATCACGACCGGCTTGCGGATGCCCTCGCCGAACGCTGTGACCTCGCGCGCGAGGCTGCTGGCGATCGCCTGGATCGCGTCGACGGCGGCGCGCGCGGGTGAGACCGGGGCGGCACGCTTCGCAGGCTTGCGGACGACAGGCGCGGCCGAAGGTTCGCCGAACATCTCGTCGAACGCCGCGTCGGAGTCGTCCGGCGCGGCCTCCGCCAGCTCGGGGAACTGCGCGCGGGAGACCGAGAGCAGCTTGTTGACGTCGACGAGCGTGTCGCGAACGACGGGCGCGAGCGCCTCCCAGACGGAGAGGTCCGCCGTGCCGATCTCCTCCTTCTCGTACCGGGAGAAATCGAGGTCGGACAGCGCGTCGATCGCCTCGGTCGAGGCCGCGAAGAAGAGCTCGAAGCGTCGCCGTTCGGCGCCATCGGGGATGGCGGCGAGCACCGCTGCCAACGCGGGCAGCAGTGCGTGAGCCGACTCGGTCCGCTCGCGCGGCGCACCGGCGAGCGGCTTTCGAGGCAGCGCCACGGGCCTCAGCGCTGCTTGCGCGCGGGGCCCGTCGCGGTCTTCGCGCCGGCCTTCGGCGCGGGCTTGGCGGGCTTGGCGGGCTTCGGCGCGGGCTTCTTGGCAGGCTTGGCGGCCTTCGGCGCAGGCTTCTTGGCAGGCTTGGCCTTCGGCGCGGGCTTGGCGGCCTTGGGCGGCTTGACGGCCTTGGGCGGCTTGGCGGCCTTGGGCGGCTTGGCGGCCTTGGGCGGCTTGGCGGCCTTGGGCGGCTTGACAGCCTTGGGCGGCTTGACAGCCTTGGGCGGCTTGACGGCCTTGGGCGGCTTCACCACCGGCGGCGGACGCTTGGCCGCGCGGGCTGCGCGGCGGGCCGCCAGCTTCTCGTCCGCTGCCCGCTGCGCGGCGGCCTCCTCGGCGGCCTGGTTCGCGATGCGCGTGAGCACCGCGGACCGGATGCGGTCGGTCAGCTCGTAGTCGTAGGCGACGACGCCACCGACGACCTCGAGCCGCGTCCGCTCGATGTCGTGCTCGGCCACGTTGAAGAGCACGATCGGGACGGCCTTCGTCCCAGCGCCCGTCCGCAGCACGACCGCGGTCGCCCGGCAGAGCGTCGGGTTCTGTCCGCAGTCGACCGCGATCACGTCCGGGCGGTCCTTCTGGGCCCGCTCGGTCGCGGCAGGGAGGCGCGGCTCCGCGAGGAAGACGGAGAAGCCCGCCTCTTCGAACAGTCGGAGCCGGTTCTTCCGCGCTTCCATGTCGAACGCGAGCAGGAGGATCTTCGCCATGCAGTCTCCGCCCACCCCGTTGGGGGTCGGGTGAAGGTATCGTGGGCCCGATGTAAGACTTCAAGGCGCACGATACACCACGAGCACGGGTCTTGACAAAAACCCTGCGCGCGGGGCGTGGTTGGAGCCTTCCGAGGCGCCGGATCAGCCGCCGAAGCTCTTCGCGATCCGGCTCGTCTCGCCCGGCTTGATCGTGACCGACTGAGACTCGTCGATGTCGAGCTCCTTGTTCTTGAGCCGGACCTTGTACGTGCCCGCCGGGTACTCCATCGCGAGCGGCGTCTGGCCCATCGGCACGTCGTTCACCCAGACCTCGACCCAGCCGCCCTTCATCGTGACCGAGAGCCGCCCCTTGGCGTCCGAGGCCGCCGGCGCCGCGGCTGCAGCCGCGATCTTCAGGTGCTGCTTGGTCGTCCCGCCCGCAGCGACGGTCACCGAGGTCGCCGTCTCCTCGGAGCCCGCGACCGCCTTGACCGCGTGCGCGCCGACCGAGACCGTCACGATCGCCGCGCCGTTGCCGACCTTCCGACCATCCACAAAAATTGCAGCGTTCGCGTCCGCCGTGATCTGGAGGGTGCCCTCCTGCGGCCCGCTCGAGGCCACGGGTGGCTTGTCCGGCGGCTTCTCCGGACGCCCCCCGGCGCTCGCCACGGGGCGACCGCTCCGCTCGAGCTTGGCGAGCACTTTGTCAGCCTTCTCGGCGCCCATCAGCTCTCGCGACCACGTCTGGTGGCCGGGCAGATCGACCTCGACCGTGTGCTTGCGACCGAGGCCGAGCGTCGTGAGGGTCAGCGGCGCGCGACCCATCGTCACGCCGTCGAGCTTCACGAAGGCGCCCGGCGGGTTCGACTCGACGAGCAGCGACGCGGCGATCGACGCCGGCGGCGGGTTCGTCGGGGGCACCTCGATCGTGCTCGGCGTCTTCACGGGCGGAGATCCCCGGGAGACGAGCGGCACCGCGAGGCGCGCCTCTTCACCCGGCCGCAGCAGCAGATCGGTCGTGTAGAGCTGGTAGCCCTCGAGCGAGACCTCCACGAGGATCTTCCGCTCCGCCTCGATGTCCTCGAGCCGGCAGGGCGTCTGGCAACGCTTGCGGCCGTCGAGCTTCACCTCGGCGACGCCCGGCGTCGACGTGACGAGCAGCTTTGCGACCTTCGGGCCTGCCGCCGTCGGATCTCCGCCCTCGACGACCCCGGGCTCGGACGGAGCACCGGCGAAGTGTCGGAAGGCGAAGGCGCCGCCGCCGAGCACGAGCAGCGCCACGAGCAGGCCGCCCGCGATCATCGGCAGCTTGCTGCCCTGGGACTCCGGCGGCGGCGGCGTGTTCGGGAACGACCCCGCGCCCCGCACCATCGTCTGCGCGGGCACGCCCGTCCCGGTCCGGTTCATCCCGGCCGGCCTCGGCAGCGGCATGCCGCGCGGGGCGTTCGCGAACTCCAGCGGCTGCGCCCCCTGCGAGTGCAGCTGCCCGCCGCCCGCCGGCGTGGGCGGAGGCGTCATGCCCGAGGCGCGCGCCTGCGCCGGCGTGGGGCGCGAGCCGACGCCCGTGTTGAGCCGCCCGCCGCCGACCTGCTGGCTCTGCGAGGAGCTGTGCCGGAAGCCGCCGCCGACGATCTCGCTGGGGATCTCCTCGAAGAGATCGTCGCCGACCTCGCCGGCCTTCATCTTCTCCTGCAGCTTCGCCCACTCCTCGAGGCGGTCCGCGAAGAGCGTCCGCATGTACCCGCCGAGGTGCACGGGCGAGACGATCCGCTTGTTGCTGCGGAGCCATTCTTCGATCGCGTACGACAGCTCCATGCCGTCCTGGAAGCGATCCTTGGGCCGCTTGGCGAGCGACTTCATGACGATCGCGTCGAGCTCGGGCGGGATGTCCGCGCGGATCGTCGAGGGCGCAGGCGGCGAGTCCTCGACGATCGCCTTCATGATCATCAGCTCGTTCGGCTGCCGGTAGAGGCCCTTGTTGGTGAGCAGCTCCCAGAGGCAGATGCCGAGCGCGAAGAGATCCGAGCGGCCGTCGAGCGGCGAGCCGCGACACTGCTCGGGCGACATGTACGCGTACTTGCCCTTGAGCACGCCGGCCTGCGTCTCGACGAGCTGCGTGCTCGCTTTCGCGATGCCGAAGTCGACGACCTTCGCGAGCCCGTCGAACGAGAGCAGGAGGTTCTGCGGCGAGATGTCGCGGTGAACGACGTTGAGGGCCTTGCCCATCGCGTCGGTCTTGGTGTGCGCGTAGTAGAGGCCCTCCGCCGACTGGCCGATCATCTTTGCGGCGAACTCGACCGGCAGCGGCTGCTGCCGCGCGAGCGCCTCCTTGCCGAGCTGCCGGAAGTTCTCGCCGTGGATGTACTCCATCGCGATGAAGTACGAGCCGGTCGGCTGATCGATGCCGAGCTCGAAGATCTGCACGATGTTCGGGTGGGAGAGCTGGGCGGCGAGCCGGGCCTCGTCGAGGAACATCCGCGTGAAGTCGGAGTTCTTCGACAGGTGCGGCAGGATCTGTTTGACGACGACGATCTTTTCGAAGCCCTCTGGCCCGCGCAGCTTGGCGAGGAAGATCTCCGCCATGCCGCCGGCCGCGAGGCTCTTGAGAACGCGGTATTTTCCGACCGTTCGCGTCATCTTCTCCGCCATCCACAGCGCAGGACCGCAACTCGAGGGGGCACGGCACAGCCCCTGCGGCTGCCGCCGCGCCCTCTCCGAATCGTACGGTGAGACGATTCGACCGCGCTGTCAGGTTCCCTGTCAAGCTGACGCGCATCCCCGCGCAACAAGGGGAGTTCAGAATGCGGAAGGTTGACCGCCCGAGCGGCCCGCCTGTACGATTTGCGCTCGACTTCACCTTCGACGGGAGCGATCACCCCGTGTCCTTCCGCAGCCCATCGGTGGCCCTCGTGTGCGTGGCGCTCGTCCTCGCGCCCACCTGGCCCGCCTTCGCAGCCGACGCCGGAAAACCCGGTGTCCAGGATCTCGTCATCGCGAAGGAGGCGTACGACAACGCCGAATTCGAGAAGGCGGTCGCCTACCTCAACGAAGCGCTCAAGAAGACTGCGGCGCAGGATCGCCAGCAGCGGACGGAGATCTTCCGCTTCCTCGGCCAGAGCTACCTCGCGTCGGGCAAGAACTCGCAGGCCGAAGAGGCCTTCCGTTCGCTGCTCCGCGAGGAGCCCGATCACCAGATGAACCCGCTGCTCACCTCGCCGAAGATCGTGCAGTTCTTCGAGGAGGTGAAGGCGCAGATCCGCGGGGAAGGGCGCGTCAACATCAAGCACACGCCGCCCGAGTCCTTCCGCGCGGGCGACTCGGTCGACATCACGGCCTACGCCTTCGACCCGACCAAGAAGATCGCCCGGATGGACGTCTTCTACCGGGTCAAGGAGGAGAACGCCGACTTCGCCAACTCCGCCGAGGCGATCCGGACGCCGGGCGACGAGACGCGCTGGTCGGCGACGCTGCCCTGGACGTTCGGCGAGCGCTCTACCTCGTTCATCGTCGAGTACTACGTCGCCGCGAAGGACGCGGGCGGCGAGTGGGTCGGCACGGCCGGCGAGCCGCGGCAGCCGAACGTGCTCGAGATCAAGGTCATCGGCGGTACGTACGTGCCGCCGGATCCGACGCCTTTCTACCAGAAATGGTGGTTCTGGACCGGCGTCGGCGTCGTCGTCGTCGGCACGGGCGCGGCCATCTACCTCCTGCAGCCGCCGCCCGAGGCGCCCGACACGGGCGTCGCCGTCGTCGTCGTGCGCTGATCGAAACCCTCCCGGGAGTGAGCTACATGCGCCGATACATTCTTCTGCCGCTGTCCGCGATCGCACTGCTGTCCGTCGCGGTCTCGTGCGGCGGCGACCCGGTCGAAGAGACCGGCACGCTGCGGTTCGGGTTCGACAAGCAGCGCCTGACGGAGCTTCAGATCACCTCGATCCGCATCACGATCGGTGACTCGAACGCCACGCCCGTCGACTGCGAGCGGATCCTCGACGACCCGAACACCCACATCAACCTGATGCCGAAACTCGCGCAGTCGCGCTTCGACATCGAAGACCTCTTCGCGGAGTCCAAGACCCAGGAGATGGCGGACATCCCGGCCGGGCAGATCGCGGTCGCGGTGACGGGCTACGCGGAGTCGGCGCAGAACCAGAACGACGAGAACATCCGGGCGGTCGGCTGCAACCTCGGCGTGATCGAGGGCGGCAAGCGGACCATCATCCCCGTGAAGCTCTTCGACCGTTCCTGAGCCCGTTGGGTCGGGGAGGCGTCGGTCGTACAATGATCGAACGGCCGCGCACGCGCGTCGGCTCGAAGGGAGTCTTCATGCAGTCCATCCAGAAGCGCCACATGCTGCTCGGGGTCGCGGGGCTCGCGCTCTCGGCCTTCGCGGCGACGGCGATCCCCGGCTGCGCCGACCAGTGCGCGTTCGACGCCGACTGCGGCGCGGGCGAGGTCTGCCTCGACGGCTCCTGCGGCCCGATCGATCCCGCGGAGCTGACCAAGTTCCAGTCGGGCGCGTGCGCGAACGACTCGGACTGCAGCGCAGGTGAGATTTGCTACAACCGGACCTGCACCGACGTCGCGCTCGCGGCGAACCCGACGACCTGCCCGGAGGCGCCGGCCTCCGACGAGCTGGTCTGCACCAACTGGGATCAGCAGGAGTGCCCGTGTTACGCGGGCGAGGTCGCGTTCCACGAGAAGGAGGAGGGCGGTCGGCTCAGCTGCGCCGGCGTCGTCGGGATCTTCTCGGATCGCGTCAAGATCAAGCAGGTCGGCTGCCACATCGACGCGCTCGGCGGCGAGCTCTCCGGCGACGCAGTGGGCTTCGGCGAGCTCAAGCTCCGCATCGCGCAGCTCCCCAACGACACCTCCTGCTCGGCGCTCGCGGACCGCTGGACGGAGACCGCCGGCACCGATGGCAGCCCCGCCGTGCGCATCACCTGCTCGGCGACCTGCAAGATCTGGATGGAGCAGTTCCTCAAGCCGACGCCCGAGCGCATCGTCCCGGACGGCTCGTTCTACATGGGGACCTCCGAGGCCAACCTGGAGAACTTCCCGGACGGCGTGGACGAGTCGCCCGAGCACCTCGTCGACATCACCTGCTTCTACATGGACCGCTTCGAGGTCTCGCGCGGCGAGTACAAGGAGTGCCTCGACAAGGGCGCGTGCGAGAACCCGGACTACGCGGGCGCGGAGGAGGACAAGGTCACGTTCTTCTCCACGGCGAAGACGGGCCAGCCGATCGCGTGGGTGAACCACCGGCAGGCCGAACAGTACTGCAAGTTCCGCGACAAGGCGCTCCCGACGGAGGCCGAATGGGAGCGCGCCGCTCGAGGCAGCCGCTGGGCGATGACGCACTATCCGTGGGGCGACGAGCCTCCGTTCACCTCCACGGGCGCCGAGGACTGCGAGAAGGTGAATTTCGCCGGCTGCGCGAACGCGCCGCTGCCGACGACGAACGGTGGCGGCCAGGCGCGGGACGACGACGACGTCGGCGTCCACGCGAAGCCGGACGGCGCCTCGTTCTTCGACATGATCGATCTGCCGGGCAACGTGCGCGAGTGGACGCGCGACTACTACCGCCGCGACGTCTACCAGAACCGCGCCGCCAGCTCCGGCATCCGCGGGGCGAAGAACCCGGAGCAGCTCGAGCCCTCTGACGGCCTTCGGGCGCGCGTGGTCCGCGGCGGCTCGTACCTGACGGAGGTCAACCCGGCCGACATCCCGCCGAGGGACGCGCTGCGCACGAGCGATCGCGACTTCGTCGACGAGGTGACGACCGCGCCGGACCTCGGGTTCCGCTGCGTCCGCTACAAGCCGGGCGTCGCGCGGTAGCTCGCGGCTGCAGGGCTTCACGAACGGCCGTCGCTCCCGTCTCGGGGCGGCGGCCGTCTTCGTTCAGCGGCGCTGCGTGCGCGGGGAGCTGCGGGGGCCCCGTCGTGATCAGGACAGGCGCGGCGGTGCCCTCCCGATCCGGGCAGGGTCGGTGACCCGGTGACGATCAGGGCAGCGGCAGCCGCACGGCGATGCCTGCGCCGGTCCCGTCGGGCGCGGTCGTCGGGACGAACTCGAGGCGCGAGTCGGTCGAGCCGTGCAGGAACAGGTCGAGCACACCGACGATCGCGGTCGCGCCACCCGCGCCGACGATCGCGAAGCCGACACCCTGCAGCACCACCGCCGTCTGCTCCTTCGACTCGGCGTCCGTCTTGAGCTCCTTCCCTTTGTCGTCATTCGGATCGTCACGCGCGTCCAACTCGGCCCGGATCGCCTTCGCCTCGTCGTTCGTCGTGACGGCGCCGAACTGTACGACGGCGCCGCCGGCGCCCGCGATCACCGCGCCGCTGGCGATGAGCCCCCAGCCCCACCAGTTGGTCTCCTCCTTCTGCACGTACCGGCCGGACGACTTGTTCTTGTCCTCCGACAGCTCGAAGAAGAGCTCCTTCACGCCCGAGATCGCGTGATCGACCAGCAGATCGGCGCGACGGACCCGGGCGGCGGTGCGGTTGGAGGCGGTGGCCTTCTTGATGTCGACCATCGAGAGCGCGAGCACCCACTCGTCGCCCACCCGCGAGACCTCGGTGGTGATGATGAAGTCGACGCCGAGCGCGCCGCCGATCTCGGCGAGGCAGCTCGCCTCCTCGCAGCCGAGCGCGGTGCGCTGCCGCTCGAAGCCGATGATCGCGCGGATGTCCTCGCCGGTCGTCACGAGCGTGTCCGGCCGCGCGGCGACCTCGGAGGCGACGAGCGAGGCGAGGCCCTGGACGCGAGAGGCGTCGATGCCGGCCGCCTTCACGTCGAGGATCGCGACCTTCTTGTCCCGCTTCTTGGGGTCCTCGGCGTCGCGCTTGCGCGCGAGCTCGAGCAGCTCCTGCGTCGCGCCGGTCATCGTGTCGGCGATCTGCTCCACGAACTGCACGCGCTTCGTCAGCCGGGCGGTCGCCTTCGCCTTGGCGACCGAGATCAGCGAGAGCGAGAGCAGGAAGGTCGAGCCGACCTCCGCGATCTCGGCCGCCACGAGGTAGTCGCGGCCGAGCGCGCCGCCGATCTCGACGAGGCACGAGGCGTCGCCGCAGCCGAGCAGCTCCTTCTGCCGCTCGAAGCCGACCATCGACTCGATGTCCTTCGACGAGATCACGTCGAGCTTCGGGTCTTTGCCGAGCGCGGTCGTCACGAGCGTCGCGATGGCGCTGAGCTCCACCTTCTGGCCGTCGGACGCCAGCAGCGTCTCCGTCGAGCCCTCGCGCTTCACGTTGCCGAGCCCGCGCACGTTGAGCACGGCGATCTTCACCTTCGCGATCTTCTCCTCCGCCGTGGCGTGCA
>CAYHCR010000031.1:0-12230 GCA_964354895.1 uncultured Myxococcales bacterium
CGCCTCCTCGACCTTCGGGATCATCCCGCCTGCGATGACGCCCGAGGCGATGCGCGCCCGCGCGGTGGCGGGCGTGAGCAGCGGCAGGCGCGTCTCCGGGCGCTTCGGATCTTCGTAGACGCCGCCGACCGCCGCGATGAGCAGGAGCTTGCTCGCGTGCAGCGCTGCGGCCATCCGCGCCGCGACGACGTCCGCGTTGATGTTGAAGACGTTCCCGGCGGCGTCGACGCCGATGGAGGCGACCGCCGGGATCCAGCCGATCGACGCGATCGCCTCGAGCAGGTCCGCGTTCACGCCCGTCACGTCGCCGACGTGCCCCAGATCCACCGGCTCCGGCGGTCCGCCGGTGATGACGCGCGGCGGCCGCTTCACCGCCTCGATCAGCCCGCCCGCGACGCCATGCAGCGGCAGCACGCGCAGCCCGATGCGACGCACCTCGGCGGCGAGATCGACGCTGACCTCGCCCGCGAGGGCCTGCTTCATAACCTGCAATACTGCGTCGTCCGTGACGCGCCGGCCGCCGATCTGCTTCGGCTCGAGGCCGAGCCGCCTGGTGAGGGCGGTCGCCTGCGGGCCGCCACCATGCACGATGGCGACCTTCACGCCGCAGTCGACGCACGCGTGGAGCGCCTCGGCGACGCCGTCGAGCTTGCCGCGCGCGACGAGCTCGCCGCCGAGCTTCACGACGAACCAGTGACCACGGAAGGCGCCGAGCGCAGCGCCGCCGCTCACGGCCAGAGCCCCGGCTCGCGGAGCGAGAGGTGCTCCGGGAAGCCCATCATCGCGTTGAAGGCCTGGATCGCCTGGCCGGCGCCGCCCTTCACGAGGTTGTCGAGCGCCGAGAAGCAGACCACCGTGCGCGTCGAGCCGACGATCGGGCCGAGCGTGAAGCTCACCTCGACGTAGTTGCCGTGCGCGACGGCGACGACCTCGGGCTGTCGGCCGCTCACGAGGCGCAGGAATGGCTCGGTCCCGTACGCGTCCTTCCACGCCGCTGCGAGCGGCTCCTCGGTGACGCTCGCGGGCACCTCCGCGAAGCTCGTCGCGAAGATCCCGCGCGGCAGCGGCGCGGAGATCGGCACGAACTCGATCGAGACGCCCTTGCCGCCGATCGCCGCGAGCGTCTGCTCGATCTCCGGCGTGTGCTGGTGCTCGAGCGGCTTGTAGGTGCGCAGGTTCGACGCGCGCAGCGGGTGGTGCGTCGTGAGCTGCGGGTTCGCGCCGGCGCCCGACGAGCCGGTCGCGGCGACCGTGCGCACGCGGCCGGTGAGCAGCCCCGCCTTCGCGAGCGGCGCGAGCCCGAGCGCGACCGTGGTGGCGAAGCAGCCCGGCGAGGCGACGTACCTCGCGCCGCGAAGCTTGTCGCGGAAGAGCTCGGGGAGTCCGTAGACGAAGGTGCCGAGCCGCTCGGGGCACGGGTGCTTCGCGCCGTACCAGCGCTCGTAGGCCGCGGCGTCGAGCAGCCGGAAGTCGCCGGAGAGATCGACGATCCGCACCGGCAGGTCGAAGAGCTCCATCGCGACCTTCGCGGTCGTCTTGTGCGGCATCGCCAGGAAGACCACGTCGGCGCCGGCGGCGGCCTCCTTCGGCGGGAGGCCCTCGAAGCGAAGGTCCGTGAGGCCCGCGAGCGGGAAGTGGACCTCGCCGATCGCCTTGCCGATGTTGTCGGCGGCCGTGACGCGCACGACCTCGACCTCCGGGTGGAAGAGCAGCCGGCGCAGGATCTCCGCGCCGCCGTACCCGGTCCCGCCGATCAGCACCGCGCGCTGCTTCGCCATGACGTCCTCCGGTGTCGCCGTCTTCTGTCGGCCGGAGGTTCTAGCGCGAGTCGAGCGACCGCTGGGGGGTCACGCCCCGGGCTTGCTGCACGCCTCGACGCAGGCCTCACCGGCCTCGTAGGCTGCGCAGTCCACGTCGACGATGCAGTCGATGCAGCGCTGCTGCGCCTCGGTGTCGCCGTCCGAGAGCTCCGCCTCGCAGCTCTCGACACAGGTGTCGGTCACCGCGTCGTCCTTGAAGCACTCCTTGAGCTTGTCGCAGGCGTCCGCGCAGTCGTTCCCGCAGGCCGACACCGAGGCGGCGGCGAGGAGCAGCAGCAGCGCGGCGAAGGTTCGGCGCATGACGCCCCTCCCGACGACCCCGCGGGGCGTCAGTTGCACTCCTTGCCACAGCTGCCGAGCGCGCCGTCGCTCGGGTAGAGCGCGTCGCAGCTCTCGCCCTCCACGCAGCGCGCGCACGCGTCGAGCTCGTCGGCGGAGCCGTCGGCCTCCATGTCGCGCAGGCACTGATCCCGGCAGACCTGCACGTCGGCCTCTTCCGCGCCGCCCAGGCAGCCCAGCTGCTTCTCGCAGATGACGTCGCAGTCGTTGGTGCAGCCGGCCAGCAACGAGGAAGAGCCGAGCGCCGCGAGCAGCGCGCCGATCCGCAGGGGGTGTGCCATTCCTGCTCCACGAGGCCGCCCGGGCCCCCAGAACGACGACGCCCCCGGACGTTGGGTCCGAGGGCGCCGTACTGCGCAGCAGCTCCGATCAGCCGGAGACCGCTACGTCAAAATCAGCCGCCGCAGTCGGCCGTGCAGTCACCGGCCGTGATCGCGTCGCACTCGGTGTCGGCGACGCAGTCAATGCACTTCTGCTGCGTGTCGGCGTTGTCGCCCTCGAGCTCCTTCTCGCAATCCTCAACACAGGTCTCGGAGACGAGTTCGGCGCCGAAGCACTCCTCCGTCTTGTCGCAGCCGTCCTGGCAGGTGTTGCCACAGGCGTACGCACCACCGAGAGCCAGAGCCGCAACTGCGGCGAGCAGAGCCTTGCGCATGTTCTCTTCCTTTTCAGCGGCCCCGAAGGCCGTCGTTTGGACCCCTCGCGGGGTCATCGCTCGACTCCGGCCTCAAGCCGGAAGCGGGCGGGGAATACCACGAGGCTGAAACCGATCGCAAGTCGCTGAACCTGCCGGCTCGCTTCCGATCCAACTCCGCCCGCCGGGCCCCACTCCCGCCGGAAAAAAGCCCGCCAAGCCGACGGACCCGCGCTTCCTAGCCGGTGCCCGAAGGCTCCGCAAGAGGCGGCCGCCCCCCGCCGGCCGGATCGCTCCCGCGCCGCCAGCCCGCGTCCTGCCTCCTACGAACCGGCAGCGAGCCGCTCGCGGAGCTCGGCGGGTGCACGGACCGGCGCGTGACAGGCGAAGGCGCGGCAGACGAAGGCGGCGGCCGCCGGCCCGATCGCGGACCGAGGGTGAAACGGAGCTTCTGCCGCAGCCGCGGCCCAGACGAGCCGCTCCGGGTGCAGCCCCTCGTGCGCGACGCCGAGCAGGACGGCCCGCGACGCCTCGTCACCGCCGACGATCGCGACCTCGACCGGGCCCGTCCGCGCCAGCCACGCCGCACACGCGAGGTGACCGTACGCGAACGGACTCTGCAGCAACGCGGCCCGCTGGCCCGCGAGGTGACGGCCTGCGACCTCCGCGAAGCGCGCCTCTCCGAGGAGCTCGTGCAGGCGCAGCAGCGCGTGGGTCAGGCTCGAGCCGCCCGAGGGGGTCGCGTGATCGTGCACCGAGAGCGGCCGCTGCAGCAGCGCCTCGCCGTCCGACGGCGTGAGGTGGAACGCGCCGAGCTCGTCGTCCCAGAAGCGCTCGATCGCCGTCCGCGCCAGCGCGGCGGCCTGCGAGAGCCACCTCGCCTCGCCGGTCGCGAGGGCCAGCTCCACGAGCCCCTCCGCGAGCGCGCCGTGGTCATCCAGAAACCCCGGCTGCTTGACCTTCCCCTCCCGCGCGACGCGCAGCAGCCCGGCCGGCCCGTGGAGCGCACGCTCCACGAAGCCCGCGACCTCGCGCGCGTCGTCGATCCACGCCGGCGCGCCGAGCAGGCGGCCGGCGACGCAGAGCGCGCCGATCGCGAGCCCGTTCCACGCGGTGACGCACTTGTCATCCGTCGCGGGCGGGACGCGGAGGCGGCGCGCCTCGAAGAGGAGGTCGCGGATCGCCCGCAGCTCGCGCTCGAGCGCCGCCTCGTCACCGAGCCCGGCCTCGGACAGCTCTGCTGGCGTCCTCGCGATCGAGAGCACCGTCGCGCCGTGCTCGAAGTTGCCGGCCTCCGTCACGCCGAGGTGGCGGGCCGCGAGGGCCGCCCGCTCCGCCCCCAGCAGCGTGAGCAGCTCTGCCGGCGTGAAGACGAAGAACTTCCCCTCCACCCCGTCGCTGTCGGCGTCCTGCGACGCGAAGAGGCCGCCGTCCGGCGCGCGCAGCTCCCGCCGCAGCCAGCGGTGGATGCCGTGCGCGGTCTCCGCGAAGAACGGCTCGTCGAACGCGACCGACGCCTCGGCGTAGAGCCGCAGCAGCTGCGCGTTGTCCGACAGCATCTTCTCGAAGTGCGGCACCTCCCACCCGGCGTCGACGGAGTAGCGCGCGAAGCCGCCGCCGAGCACGTCATGGATCCCGCCTCGCGCCATCGCGGTCAGGCTCCGCCGCACGACCTCACGGGCGCGCAGGGCCGCCGGTCCCGTCGCGCCCGTCGAGAAGCGCAGCAGGAACGCGAGCTCCATGGGGTGCGGGAACTTCGGCGCGTCGAAGAAGCCGCCGTGGCGCGCGTCATGCTCCTCGCACATCGCCGCGGCGATCTGGGACAGCTCTGCGCCCGTCGGCAGGCCGTCCGACGCCTCGGGCCGGCCGAAGCCGGCGAGCCGATCGAGCCCCTCCTCGAACGAGCGGGCGCTCTGCTCGACCTCCTCCCGGCGCGTCCGCCACGCCTCGGCGAGCGAGGTGAGCAGCCGCGAGAACCCCGGCAGGCCGTGCCGATCGACCGGGGGGAAGTACGTGCCCCCGAAGAACGGCCGCCGCTCCGGCGTGAGGAAGACCGTGAGCGGCCAACCGCCGCCGCGCCGCTGCAGCTGCATCACGCCCTGGTAGAGCTGATCGACGTCTGGCCGCTCTTCGCGATCGACCTTCACGCAGACGTAGTCGCGGTTCATGCGCGCCGCGACCTCGGGCACGTCGAAGGCGTCGTGCTCCATCACGTGGCACCAGTGGCACGCGGCGTAGCCGACGGAGAGGAGGATCGGCTTGCCCTCGGCACGCGCGCGCGCGAACGCCTCTTCGCCCCACGGATACCAGTCGACGGGGTTGTGGCGGTGCTGGCGGAGGTACGGCGAGAGCTCCGCGCCGAGGCGGTTCTCCGGTCGATGATCAGGGGCCATGACGGCGTTGGTAGCGGCCGAGCCGCCGCGCCGCACGAACGGCAACGCCCGCCCGGACGCGGGTCCGGACGGGCGCAGGATCGCGGGCGTGGCGCTCGGCTCCTACTCGGCCGGCTCGGCCTCGGCCGGCGGCGGCGGCCGGGCGCCGCCGTCGCGCGTGCGGGTCTCGCGCGGCTTGCGGGGCGGCTGCGAGGTGGAGCGCGGCGGCGCGTTGTTGACCGCTGCCACGACGCCGGCCGCGACCGAGTCGATCGCGCCCATCAGCTCGGTCGCGTCGGTGGCCGCGGACTTCGTCTCGGAGCGGGCCGCCCAGCGATCGAGCCGGATCCGGCTGACCTGTCCGGTGAGCACGTAGCCGCTCTCGGTGCGCCCGACCGAGAGCGAGGTGACGAACTCGACCCCGCGCAGGTCAGCTTTGCGGCCGTAGGCCTTCACCACGTTGGCGCCGGCCTTGCGGAGCGACTCCGTGTAGAGATCGCGGAACCGCTTGAGCTCTTCCTTGGAGACGCCGCGGTGGTACGCCTCTGCGTCGGCGACCGCGATCGTCTCGCCGGCGAGCGCCGGGAGCGCCGAAAAGACGAGGAACGCGGCCGTACAGACGCGGGCCAGACCGATACACATGGGGACTCTCCTCCGCGGGACCAGCGCAGGATAGCGCGCGCGTTCCCCGCCCCTCAAGTTCCGCGCTCGCCGCTATCGGCTGCTCGCGCGCCGGCGGGCCCGGATCCGGCGCGCGATCGCCACGATGATCACGAGCGCGAGCAGCGCCCAGCCGCCGATCGCCCACCCGCGCAGCCACTCCAGCAGCCGCGTCAGATCCCGGCCGAGCCCCCAGCCGACCCCGAGCAGCAGCGCGTTCCAGCCGAGCGCGGAGACCGCGCCGAGCGTGAGCACCCGCGCGCGGGGCATGCCGCCGGCGCCGGCGGCCACGAAGAAGAGGCCGCGCACGCCGGGCACGAAGCGGTTGAAGAGCACGAGCCAGGTGCCCCAGCGCTCCGAGAGGCGGTGCACCGCCTGGATCCGCTCCGGCGGCGCGAGCCAGCGCAGCAGCCGCCCCGCCCGCCCCGAGCTCGCGCGCCCGACGAGCCGCGCGCCGAGCTCGTAGGAGATCGCCGCGCCCGCCACGCTGCCGAGCGTCGTCGAGGCGAGCAGGACCGGGAAGGGCAGCACGCCTTCGAGCGCCCAGATCGCGCCGGCGGCCGTGAGCACGTCGCCCGGCCACGGCGGAAAGACGTACTCGACGGCAGAGGACAGGAAGAGCACGACCGCCGCCTCCGGCCCCGTCGCGTGGACGAGCTCGATCAGCTTTGCCTCGAATTCCCCGGGGCCCATCAGAAGTCCCTCGACCAGAAGAGATCGACGCCGCCGGACTGCGCGTCCCCGTAGGCCGCCTCGAGCGTCCACTCGTTCGCGAGCTGGTACTCGACCGTCACCTCGTTGGTGTTGCGACGGGCGTCGCTCTCCAGATCGAAGGTCCGCGAGTAGCCGACGTAGACGCGGTCCGAGAGATAGGTGCCGGCCTCGAGGGTGGAGCCGGTGAAGACGTCGTCCTCCCCGGCCGCGAACGAGAGGACGTCGACGGGCAGCTTTGCGGCGAGGCCCTGCTTGAGCTGTGCCGTCGCGATCGCGCCGAGCGCCGAGGCCGCGCCCGACGCCTCGCCGCCGCCCGCGCCGTGCTTGGGCTCGGGTCGACCGGTCGCGAGCAGCGTCGCGATCTCGGCCTCGGAGAGCGGCGGGTTGCTGCGCAGCTGCGTGATCGGGCGCTGCGCGGTGCCGCCGACGTTCACGGTGACCTTCGCGTAGCTCGACTCGTGGAGCGCCTCGACGTCGAGCCGCGGATCGCCGGGCGCCTCGTTGCCGGTCCAGATGACGTTCAGGTGGCCGATCTCGAAGCGGCGGCTCATCACCTGCAGCTTGCCCTCGTCGGCGACGATCCGGCCGCTGAGCCCGAGCTTCTGGTGGACCCACGCGACCTTGAGGCCGTCAAAGCGGATCGGGACGTCGACGTCGATGCCCTGCAGGTCGATCGCCTCTCTGGTCCGCAGCGCGACCTTGAGCTCGAGCTCGTCGAGCCGGGAGGCGCTGCGCTGCGGCGCGCCCGCCTCGCGGGCGACGCGACGACGGGCCCCCGCGAGCGACTCGCCGCGGCGCACGACGAGGAAGTCGCGGTGCTCCTCGAGCGCCTGCACGGCCTTCGAGGGCGTCGTAGGGAGCGCGACGCGGCCGGAGGCGAGCTCGAGCACGGCGTCGAGCCGGCCGGCCTGCAGCTCGCCGGTCAGCTTTGCGTCTGCGTCGAGCCACGCGCGGGTCAGGTCGTTGGCGACGACGCCGAAGCGGCGCGCGTCGACCTCGAAGTCGAGCCGCCACGGCGCCTCCGGGCTCGCCCTCGTCGCGGCGCCCTCGATCGTGAGCTCGCCGCCGCTCCTCGCGTGCAGCCGCTTGACCTCCGCGCGCAGCGGCGTGAACGCGAGCTCCGCGGAGAGCTCCCGCAGATCGCCGAAGTTCGTGTAGCTCAGGCGGCCCTGACCGAGCGTGAGCCAGCCGGTGAGCTGCGGCGCCGGCCAACGCCCGCTCACCTCGACGTCGCCGTCGAGCCGGCCCTCGAGGGTGCGGATGTCGGCGGAGAGCGGCGCGAGCCCGGCGAGCTCGAAGCGGCGGGCCGAGCCGCTCCAGGCGAGCGCGTCGACAGACATCTTTGCCAGCGTCCCGTCGCGAAGCGCCTCGAGGCCGAGCGCCTGGGCGGCCCGCGCGCCGAGCGAGAACGTGCCGCCGCCCGGCTGCGTGAGCGTCACGTCCGCGCGAACCGCGCCGGCCTCGTACCGCGCCGTCGCGCCGATCCGCCCGAGCGCCTCCTTCTGCGCCCGCAGCCCCTCGACCACGAGGCCGGCCTCGAAGATCGGCGCCTGCGCGGTGCCCTTGATCGCGAAGGCGCCCTCGAGCTCACCGTCGACGGGCGAGCGCGCGCCCGCGAGCGCGACGACAGCGCCCAGCGAACGGCGCGCGATCGTGAAGCCGCCATCGAGCGTCGCGCGCTCCCACGCGTCGCCCTGCAGGAGCGCTTCGGGCGCGACGAGGGCCTCGAGGCGCCCGGCGAGGAGGGGCTGCTGCTGCAGCCTGGTGGCGACCACGAGCCGGAGCGTCGACGCCTCGGCCTCGAGCGTGACCTCGCCGTCGAGCGCGGGTCCGCCCAGGGAGAGCTGCACGCCCCGCGCGCCGACGCGGCCGCGTGGCCGATCGAGCGAGCCGGTGAGCGCCGCGTCGAGCGCCAGCCGCCCCGCGGCGCCCGGCGGGAGCCCGAGGCGCTCGGCGAACGTGCGCTTGCGCAGCGCAGCGAGCTCCAGCCCCTCGAGCGTGCCCTCGAGCGTGAAGGGCGCTGCGCGCAGTCGCGCCTCGAGCGTCGGACCCGCGGCGAGCAGCGCGCCCGACCCCATCCCGAGCGAGGCGGTGAGCGCCAGCGTGGCCCCGGCCTCTGCGAGCGAGAGCTCGAGCGCCAGCGACTCCTTCGTCACGACGAGCGTGCCACGTCCGTCCACGCGCTCGTCCGCGAAGCCCTGCAATCCTTCCCCCTGCAGTTCGATCGTGCCGAGCGGCGCGTCGAGCGTGCCGGCGAGCTCGAGGCGACCGGAGGCCGTGCCCCCGAGGCGCCGCTGCAGCCCGAGGCCCTCCGCGAGCTCGTCGAGCGGCAACCCGACCAGCTCGCCGCGGCCGCTGACCGGCGCGCGCCGGTCTCCGTCGAGCGGCGCGTCGAGCGTGATCGTCGCGCGGGTCTTCGCCCGTACGAGGCGCGCCGTGGCCCGCACGCGCCCGTCCTCGACCCCGCCCTCGACGTCCAGCTGCAGCCCTTTGAAGCCGCGCGCCGCGCCCTCGACGACCGCCAGCGTCAACGTCCCCTTCGGCCTCGCCACCGTGCCGCCGAGCGTCGCGTCGAGCGTGAGGCGCCCCGCGACCTCCTCGCTGCGCGGCAGGAGCTCCGCCGGCAAGCTGTGCAGTCTGAGCGCCGTCGTGCGCAGGCGCGCCGAGAGCCGGCCGGGCGCGAAGCTCCCGTCGAACGCGAGGCTCCCGCCCGCCTCGTCCCGCAGCGCGAGCCCCTCGATCGCGGGGACCACGCCGGTGCGCACGATCGCCGTGCCCGTGCTCTCCCAGCGCGCGCCGGGCCACTCGAGCCGCAGCTGCCGGACGGTGATCTCGGCGAAGCGCGCGGTGTAGCCGGCGCGCGTCTGCACCCGCAGCGGGCCGAGCGGCGTGACGGCCGCGAGCTCGCCGTCGGCCTCCCGGCCGGTGAGCGAGAGATCCACGCGCAGCTCCTTGAGCTGCAACCCTGCCCTGGTCAGGCCGCCCACACGCCCGAGGAGCGTCCCGCGCGGCCGCTCCGGCAGCCCCGCGAGCTCGACCTGCAGATCCAGCCCGGTCAGCCCGATCCCGAGTCCGTCGATCCGCGCGCTCGTGACGCGGCCGTCGATCGCGGGGCCCCGCAGCGGGCCGCGCGCGTGCCCCTCCACGCGGAGCGCGCCACGCACGTCCGGCAGCGGCGGCAGCTCCAGCGAGAAGGCCTTGCCCAACCGCGCGATCGCGGAGAGGAGCGCCGCCGTGTCGCGCGCCTCGAGCCGGAAGGCGCCGTCCACGCGGGCCGCGTCCACCACGCCGTCGGCCACGACCCGCGCGCCCGGCAGATCGGCCTCGAGGCGATCCACCCGCAGCGTCCCCTCCTCCCACGCGCCGTCGAAGATCGCCGGCCCGATCGGGACGTCGGCGACGGTCGTCTCCGCGAGGCGCACGCGGCCGGAGGTCGAGAGCCGGGCGGGATCGAGCCCCGTCCCCTCGAGCTCCGCGATCAGCGTCAGCGAGCTCTGCGGCGCGCGCGCGTCGAAGGCCCGCAGATCGAGCTCCACGGTCTCGAGCTTGGCCTTCCAGCGCGGGGCCCCGAGCCCCAGCGTCAGCGCCCCGTCGAGCCGCGCGCCGCCCGCGGACGCGTCTGCGTCGAGGCCGACGACGAGCCGGCCGGCCTCGTAGCGCAGCTCGCCCTCTGCCTCGATCGGCTCGGTCGGCCGCCAGCCGGCGGTCACGCCCGGAACGTCCGCAGGCGCCACGTGCAGCGTGAGCCCGAGCGCCTCGCCCTCGAGCGTCTGCAGATCCATCCGCCCGTGCAGCTTTGCCCTACTCTCCCCCAGCGACGCCTGCAGGGCCTGGAAGGAGAGCGCGCGGAAGCCCTCGTCCAGCGCGCCGTCGAGCAGCACGGTCGCCGCCCCGCGCACCGGCGCGTGCAGCTCTGCGGAGAGCGTCCCCCGCGCGGTCACCCCCGCCTCGTCCACGCTCCCGGTCAGCTCTGCGTGCAGGCCCCGCAGCGCGACGATCGGCGGGAGCTCGGGCGCGCGGACGACGACGGAGCCCCGGTCGATCACGAGCGAGTCGATCGAGACGCGGAAGGTCGTCGCGGGACCCCCGGGCGCGGGCGCCGACGGAGCGCGCGGCGCGAAGGCGCGCACCAGCGTCGGCCCGACCTCGCCGTCCGGCAGCTCGACGAGGACCCGCGCGCCGACGAGCTCGAGCCTTCGGACGTGAAAGCGCAGCGCCTGCCAGCCGGCCGGATCCGGCAGCAGCCCGAGCTCGACCCGCTCGGCTTCGATCACGCGCGCGCCGCCGGGCGCCTCGATGACGACGCGCCGCAGCGTCAGGCCGTCCGGCCGCACCGCCACCCGCGCGACGCGGAAGGTGCCGGCGAAGCGCGCCGCGAGCTGCTCTTCGACGCGCGCGGCGAGCCACGTCTGGCCGTCGTCCGTGCCGAGCGCGAGGGCGGCGCCGCACAGCAGCGCGAGGGCGGCGACCGCGAGGCCACCGAGCACCTTTGCCAGCCCCCGCGCGGCGCGCCGCATCTAGAACGCCTCCCCGATCGCGAAGTGGAAGCCCCAGCGATCCTCGGCGACCTCGCGCTCCGTGAGGCGCAGCGTCTCGCTGCCGGTCGTCGGATCGTAGACGGCCGCGAGCGCCGTCGGCCGCTGGTTGAGGAGGCGCCACGCGACGTCGAGCCGCACCGGTCCGAAGAGCGTGTGGTACCGCAGCCCCGTGCCGAGCGCGACGTTCGGCGCGAGCAGCACGTAGCTCGCCGTGCCCGCCTCCTTCTCGTCCCAGCTGCGCGCGACGTTGCCGACGTCGGTGAAGAAGACGAGGCCGAGCTCGCCCCAGATCGGCACGCGCAGCTCTGCGACTCCCTCGAGCAGCGCGTCGCCGCCGATCGGCACGGTGACCGACGGGCTCAGCGAGGTCGTGAGCGCCTTCTCCCGGTTGAAGTACTCGACGCAGGGCACGGCCGCGCGGTCCCGCCATGCGCCCGGCGCGTCGCCCGCCCTCGGCCGCGCGAAGACGAGGCAGTCGGGGGAGCGGAGCGTCTGCGGCGCGAGCCGGTTGGTGCCGTACGAGCGCAGCGCGGTCCCGCCGCCCGAGAAGAACCGGACCATGATCGGCGAGATCTGACCGGGCTCCGGGAAGAGCACGCCGCCCTCGAGCCGCAGCGCCAGCACGATCCCGCGCGGCAGCGGAAAGTAGGCCCGCTGCTCGAGCACCAGGCGGTCGTAGTCGAACTTGCTCCCGAGCGCGCTCGAGCCCTGCTGCAGCTCGAGCGAGGCCCAGTAGCCGCTGCGCGTCTTGATCGGGTCATCCCGAAGATCGAGCACGAGGCGCTGCGAAAGGTAGCTGAGCACGCACAGCTCGGAGGCGTCCGAGGCGCGCCCGCGCCGGCTGTTGCACTCCGCGGAGAGCTCCGCGCGGCCGGAGCCCTGGGCGTCGCCGCGCACGTCGTAGAGCTCGAGGTTGTAGCCGGGCGTGAAGGTCAGGTCGCGCGTGAGGTGGACCGGGAAGCCGACGCGCGATTTCACCGCGTCGAAGTCATACGCGGGCTCGAGGCCGCGCTCGTACTCGAGCCGCGTGGTGAGATCGATCTTCCAGAGCAGCTCGGGCTGCGTGAACTCCACCGCGCTCGTCCCGACGACGCCGCTCTTCGCCTCGTCGAGGCCGGACGCGACGCCGACGACCGTCGGCAGGAACGCGTAG
>CAYHCR010000032.1:0-12179 GCA_964354895.1 uncultured Myxococcales bacterium
CGCCCGGCTCGCAGACGCGGCTGGACTCCTCTCCGGCGATCGTCGTCTCGAGCGCGCGCACGCCGGTCAGGTACTGGTCGAGCTTGCGCTTGTCGCTCACGCCGACGCGCCCGTGCAGCAGGTTCGCCTCCTCCCGCACGTGATCGAGCACGCTCGTGCGGTACCTGCGTCGCTTCTCCTGCTCGGCGCGCGTGGCGGTCGGATCGAGGCCGCCGAAGAGCCGGTCGAAGAGCGCGCGCGGGCTGGTCTCTTTGGGCACCGGCGTCGTCGCGTCGCTCCAGGCGATGTTGCGGGCGTACGCGCAGGAGTAGCCGGAGTCGCAGTCGCCCGAGGCGCTGCCGCCGTCGACGCCGAGCTCCAGCGACGCGAAGCGCGTGGCCTGCTGTCCCCGGAGGTGCTGCGCGACGACCTGGTCGATCGAGACGCCGTTGCGGATGCCGTCTCCGTCCGTCTTCACGACGTGGGCGGCGGTCAGGAAGCTCCCCGTCCCTCGCGCGTGATCGCCGGCGCCGTCGCCCTGCGCGCTGCCCGCCTCGTTGTCGAGCCGGCTCGCGACGAGCAGCTCGGCCTGCAGGCCCGCGTCGAAGATCGGCTGGAGGATCGGCGTCGGCGCGTAGCCTTCGCCCTCGGCGGCGGGCGTGAAGGCCTGCATGTGGATGCCGCACGGCACGTAGAAGAAGAAGAGCCGGCGCGGCTCGGGCGGCGGCGCGTTCTGCGCCCACGCGCGGCGCGGGAGCAGCGACTCCAGCATCGGCAGGCCGACGAGCGCGGCGGCGCCACCGAGGAAACGACGACGGGAGAAGGGGCTCACGGCTGCACCTCGGGCTCGCCGCGCCGCGTCCGGAACGGCTCGCTCTGCGCGATCAGCACCACCAGATCCGACATCCGCTCGCCCTTCGCCGTCCACGCCGCGCCGATCGCGTCGAGGTGGCAGGCGTCGCTCGCCCGGGGCTCCCGCGCGCCCGGGTCGCTCACGCCGCGGCCGAGCCCGTAGACGAGCATGCGCTCGACGATGCACTGGCTCAGGCGCGGATCGGCCGCGATCAGGCCGGACAGCTCTGCGGCGCCACGGAACGCCGTGCCGTCGGGCATCACGCCGGCGTCGTCGACCGGGAAGGCGCCCTCCCTCGTGCGCGCCCGGCCGATCGCGTCGAAGCCTTCGAGGCCGAAGCCGATCGGATCCATCGCGTCGTGGCAGGCCGCGCACTCGGGCTTCGCGCGGTGGAGCTCGAGCCGCTCCCGCAGCGTCGCCGTCGGGTCGGGCTCCTCGGGGAAGGCCTCGACGTTCGGCGGCGGATCGGCCGGCGTCGAGCAGAGCAGCTCGGAGAGGACCCATTTCCCGCGCTTCACGAGGCTCGTGCGCGTCGAGTTCGAGGTCACGGTCAGGAGCGTGCCGGTCCCGAGCAGGCCGCGGCGCGTGGTGGTCGCGGTCGAGACCTTCACCGGCGTCGCCGAACCGGGCAGCGGCAGGCCGTAGTGCGCCGCGAGCGTGTCGTCGACAAAGGCGTAGTCGGCGGTGAGCAGCTCGCGCGCCGGCTTCTGCTCACGCAGGAACGAGCGGAAGAACGCGAAGCTCTCCGCGCGCATGGAGGCCGCGAGCGCAGGGCTCCACTCGGGGAAGATCTCGGCGTTGCGCGTGACGTCGTCGAGCTTGCGCGCGTGCAGCCACTGGCCGGCGAAGCTCTCGATGAACGCCTCGCTCTTCGGGTCTTCGAGCATGCGGCGCACCTGCCGCTCGAGCGCCGCGTCCCCGACGAGCGAGCCATCCGCCGCGGCCGCGAGCAGCTCTGCGTCCGGCGTCGAACTCCAGACGAAGTACGAGAGGCGCGAGGCGAGCTCGTACGGCGTGAGCGGCCGAGGCGCCGGCGAGGTCGGGTCGGGATCGAGCTCCGGTCGATACAGGAACTGCGGCGAGAGCAGCACGGCGGTCAGCGCGAGGCGGACGCCCGTCTCGAGCGGGTCGCCTTCTGCGGTCGCGAGGCGCGACAGCGAGACCAGCCGATCGAGCTCGCCCGCCTCGACGGGGCGACGGAACGCGCGGGAGGCGAAGCGCTCCAGCACGCGGCGGGCGCAGGCCTCGCCCTCGGCCGCCAGATCACAGAACAGGAGCTCCGCGCGCCGCGGGGAGACCGCCCCGCCCGTCCAGCCGATCGGACCCGTGAGCTCGAACCAGTCGACGATCAGGTTGCGGTCGAGGCCGGCGACCTCGTCGTAGAAGTCGTTCGTGAACTCGACGCCCAGCGTGGTGGGCCCTTCGGACAGCTCTGCGGTGAGCTCGAAGAGCTGCGCGCTCGCGTTGGGGACGTCGATCGTCTGCAGCACCCGCCCGCCGAGGAGCACGGCCATCCGCGCGGGATCGGGGCCGGCCTGCGTGCCGTACGCGCGGACGCGGATCCGGTAGGTGCCGGCGACCTCGATGATCACCGGCGCGATCGCGCTGCCGTTGCTCCAGAGGTTCCAGCCGCCGTCGGTCTCCGCGCCGAGGCTCTTCTCGACCGCGGGGTCCTCGGCCTCGAAGACCCGCTCCACCGGCTGGCGCGTCTCGACGAAGAGCGCCGCGTCGACGAGCTGCCGCGCCGCGCCCTCGTACTTCTCGAGCTGCGCAGGGGCGAGCGTGAGCACGTCCGCGATCGTGTCGAAGCCGTAGCCGTAGTCGTCCGCGAGGAAGTTCTGCGCCGGTCGGCTCTGGTCGCCGAGCAGATCGCGCACGGTGTTGTCGTACTCGAAGCGGTTGAGGCGTCGCAGCGTCACCCGCCCCGGATCCGGCGCCTCGCAGCGGTTTGCGCCGGCCCCGCCGCTGCCACCGCCTTCGCTGCCGCCGTCGGGCCTGACGCTGTCGGGCGTCGCCGTGGGGGAGACCGGCGCGCCGATCTCGCCGGCGCAGGCGCACAGGACGAGGAGCGTTGCGGGGGCGAGCAGCCGGCGCGGCATGCGGACTCCGATTCGGGGCGAAGGAGCGGGTGGCCGTGCAAGAGTCTGGCCTGAAACGCGGGCTGGCGAAAATCCTGCATTTTGGCGATCCTGCCCGCCCCTCCGACGCGCCGACTGCGGCACGCGGACTCCACTCGTTCGCGGCGTTCGCCGCTGAGTCATCATGCATCCATCTGGAACAACGATGGAATTTGTCCGCAGGGGCCATCGCGGTCTGGTGACCGCAGTGGGGCTTTCGCTCCTCATCGCGTTGCCTGCCGCTGCGGCCGCCAAACGAAGGCGCAGCCCGCGCTCGAGCCCGCCGGCGATCGTGGATCCCGCGGCCGAGCCGACGCCGGAGCCGGCCGCGCCGACCTTCGCGCCACTCGAGCTCGCCGCGGAGCCCGTGCCCGAGCCCGTCGCCGCACCTCCCCCGCCCGCGCCGCCGGGCCCTACGTGGCTTGAACTGTCGCTGGGGGCCGCGCTCGGCGGCCGCCACTTCAGCTACACCGATCCGATCTCCGCGAACCTCCGGCCCTACACCCTCGGCGGCGCGCCGCTGCTGCGGGCCTCGGCGACCCTCTTCCCGTTCGGCGCCGAGGCCGGCGCGGTCCCCTCGAGGCTCGGCGTGTCGGGCAGCTTTGCGCGCTCGGTCGGGCTCACCTCTTCAGCGCCGTCGGGCGACCCGCTCGACACCACCTGGCAGAGCGTGCACCTCGCGCTGCTCGCGCGGATCGGGCTGGGCGACGGGCTCGCGCCCTCGCTGCGTCCGTCGCTCGGCCTGCAGGCGCAGTCCTTCTCCTTCGACGGCGGCGGCGCGCTCGAAGGAGAGCTCCCCGCCGTCGATTACACGGCGCTGCGCGCGGCGCTCGGGGCGCGGTTCCCCGGGGCGCCGGCGCTGGAGCTCGAGGCGGCGTGGCTCTGGCCGCTGCAGAGCGGCGCCGTCGCGGAGCGCTTCCCGAACGCCGCCGTCGGTGGCCTCGAGGCGACGATCGGCGGACGCGGCGGCTTGACCGACGCGCTGGGGCTGGGGCTGGCGCTCGTCTATTCGCGCTTCTTCTACGACCTCCAGCCGGCGCCGGGCGACGCGTTCGTCGCGGGCGGCGCGCTCGACGAATACGTCTCGCTCCGCCTCGAGCTGCTCGGAGAGCTGCGATGAACCGGCCCCTGCTGCTCGCCGTGACGATCCTGTGCACCGCCTGCCCGGGCACGCTGGAGGACCCGGCGCGCTTCCTCGGGGCGGACGACCCGGCCGCCTGCGACGTCCCGCGGCTCTTCCAGCAGAGCTGCGCGGGCGGCATCTGCCACTCCCCCGGAGATCCCGCGGCGGGGCTCGATCTGGTCTCGGCCGACGTCGCGTGCCGGATCGTGGGCGTCGCCTCGGGGTCGCCGAGGGCGCGCGACTGCGGCGCGGACGGCGCAGGGGGAAGCGCTGCGGGCGGCGCAGGGGGAAGCGCTGCGGGCGGCGCAGGGGGAAGCGCTGCGGGCGGCGCCGGCGGCGCGGCCGAGACGTGCGGCGGCACGCTCGTCGCGCCGGGAGATCCGGAGGGCTCGCTGCTCTGGCAGAAGCTGCAGGACGCGCCGACGTGCGGAGATCCGATGCCCGCGGGCGCCGCGCTCTCCGCCGCGGAGCTCGCCTGCGTGCGCGCGTTCCTGCTCGATCCCGGCTGATCCCCGGCAGCGCTGCGCGTCCCTGCTCGATCCCGGGATCATCCTTGGCGGCGCAGCGCCTTCCGATGCAGCATGCCCGGATGATCTTTCGCACGATGGCCGCGGCGCTCCTCGGGCTGCTCACGCTCTGCGCCTGCGACGATGACGGCGATCGCCACGAGGGTGACGAGGGCGGCGCAGGCGGGCTCGCGATCGACGAGGGCGACGCGACGTTCGAGGTGCGCGAGAGCCTCGAGCAGCTCTACGTCTGGCGGACCGCGCCGGGCACGCAGCTCGAGCTGCGCAACGCGGCGGGCGATACGCTGCAGCTCGCCACGACCGATCACCTCGGCAGCCACGTCTTCCGCCAGGTCCCGCCCGGCGAGGGCTACGTCCTGCGCACCGTCGGCCAGGCGCCCGCGCAGCACACGCGGCCGCTGACCGTCCGCGCGGTCGAGGGCAGCGAACCCCCGCAGAGCTTCTACGACGACCAGCGCCTGCGCCCGGGCTTCAACTACCTGACCGTGCGCGACGGCACGCAGCTCTCCGTCTACGTGACGCTGCCCGGCCCGCCGGAGCTCGGCCCGTACCCGACCGTCGTGAATTACTCCGGCTACGATCCGTCGCGCCCCGGCGAGCCGATCAACGGGGGCCAGCTCGAGGCTCTCTGCCCGGACTTCCCGACGCTCTGCGACGCGCCCGCCGACGCCAGCGCGCTGATCGCGAGCTTCATGGGCTACGCGACCGTCGGCGTGAACGTGCGCGGGACCGGCTGCTCGGGCGGCGCCTATGACTTCTTCGAGCCGCTGCAGCTGACCGACGGCTACGACGCGATCGAGATCGTCGCGGCGCAGCCGTGGGTGAAGGGCCACCGCGTCGGCATGACGGGGCTCTCCTACCCGGGCATCACGCAATTGTTCGTCGGACGCACGAACCCGCCGAGCCTCGCCGGCATCGCGCCGCTCTCCGTGATCGGAGACACCGCGAGCACGCTCTATCCGGGCGGCATCCTCAACAACGGCTTCGCGCTGCTCTGGGCAGATCGCGTCCACGAGCGCGCCGCGCCCTACGGCCAGGGCTGGGAGCAGGCGCGCGTCGACGGCGGTGACCCGCTCTGCGCGGAGAACCAGCTCCTGCACGATCAGCGCATCGACATCATCGAGAAGGCGCGCAACACGCCCTTCTACGATCCGGTCACGATCGATCCGCTCAACCCGACGATCTTCGTCCATGAGATCGCCGTGCCGGTCTTCCTCGGCGGCGCGTTCCACGACGAGCAGACCGGCCCCTACTTCACGACGCTGCTCGACCAGTTCACCGGCGCGCCGCTCGTGCGCCTCACCGTCTACAACGGGGTACACGTCGACGGCTTCTCCCCGCAGCTGCTCGGCGAGTGGAAGGCGTTCCTCGATTTTCACGTCGCGCAGACGATCCCGACGATCGACCCCGGGCTGCGAAACCTGGGGCCGCTGCTGTTTCAGGAGATCTTCGACGTCTCGCTGCAGCTCCCGCCGGATCGCTTCACGCAGTACGCGAGCTTCGAGGAGGCGAAGGCGGCCTACGAGGCGGAGCCCTCCCTGCGCGTGCTCTTCGAGAACGGCGGCGGCGACAAGCTCGGCGCGCCCGAGGCGGCGTGGGAGCACAGCTTCCCGGCCTGGCCCCCGGTCGCGGAAGTTCTGCGTCTTCACCTGCAGCCGGACGGCACGCTCGCGGACGCGGCGCCTCCCGCGGCGAGCGCGGCGTCGGCGTTCCTGGCCGATCCCTACGCCGGCGATCGCGGCATCCTCGGCGACGGCCCCGGCATCTGGGCGACGATCCCCGCCTGGGACTGGCAGTCGCCCGCGCCGGGCGCCTCCGTCGTCTTCGAGGGCGCTGCGTTGACCGAGGACCTCGTGATGGTCGGGACCGGCAGCGTCGATCTCTGGCTGCGCAGCGAGGACGCGGAGGCGGATCTCGAGGTGACGCTCTCGGAAGTGCGGCCCGACGGCCTCGAGGTCCACGTGCAGACCGGCTGGCTGCGCGCGAGCCACCGCCACCTGTCGGCGAGTGCGACGGAGCTGTGGCCCGCGCCGACGCACCTGCGCGAGGACTTCGCCCCGCTCGTCCCCGGCGAGTGGGTGCAGGCGCGCGTCGCGATCCCCGGCTTCTCGCACCCGTTCCGCGCCGGTTCGCGGATCCGGCTCGAGGTGGACACGCCGGGCGGCTCGCGCGCCGAGTGGCGCTTCCAGCTCTTCGCGCACGCGCAGCCGACGCGCATCTCGATCGGCCACGACGCCACACATGCGTCCTCGATCGCGCTGCCGGTGATCGCCGGGCTCGTGCCGCCGACGCCGCTGCCGCCCTGCCCGTCGCTGCGTGGACAGCCCTGCCGGTCGCACGTGCCGTACGTCAACGTCCCCGAGTAGTCAGGCCGCGCCGAACTCGCGCACCAGCTCGTCCCAGCGCCGCACGCGCACGTCGTCCTCGCCCATCATCTCGACGAGGCGAGCGCGCACGTACGCGACGTCGAGCCGCGCGCCCTGCCGCGCCACGAGCCGCTCCAGGTCCGCGAGATCCTTCGAGCGGAAGAACAGCAGCTTGAAGAGCGTGATCGCCTCGGCCGAGAGGAACCACGCCGCCTCGAGGAACGGCGGCGCGGGCAGGCGGACGCGCGTGCGCTCGGCCTCGCGGCAGAACGGGATGCTCGGCACGAACAGATCGAGGCGGAAATCACCGAACTGCGCGACGAAGAGGTTCACGTCGACGTCGAGCGTCGCGCGCGGCGCGCCATAGAGACCGTAGGCGAGCGCGCCCCCGATCGCGTATGGGATCGAAGCGAGCTCGAACGCGCCGGCGACGAGGGCGGCTGCCTCGGCGGCGCTCGCGGGCGCGGTCATCGCGAGGCCCGTCGCAGCCGCGCCAGCGCCTCACGCGACGAGCGCGGCAGCGGATCGCGGAAGTTGCGCGCCTCTTCGGGGCGCGGATTCCACGCCAGCTGCGCGGCGCCGAGCGCGGCGGCCCGGACGACCAGCGCCCAGCTCGCCTCGCGCGACACCTCAAGGTACGGCGCGACGTCGGCGCGCACGGAGGTGGTGTTGTCGACGATCCAGCCGGGGAGCTTCACGGCGCGATCCTACGCCCGGCAGCCGCGCCCCGTCAGCCCGCGCTACTTCCCGGCGCGCTTCGTCACCACGAGGTGCGGCCGCTTGCGCACGTCCGGATAGCCGAACCGGAAGGCGAGCGGCCGGACCGGCTGCGAGGTGAACACCTTTGCCAGCTCCTTGCCGACGTCCTGCCGCGCGTCGGGGAGGTAGGGCGCCTCGAAGGTGCCGTACGTCTCGAGCACGAAGCCGGCCTTCGCGGCGTCCGCGGGCGACACGCCGCTCGAGTCGGAGAGCAGAAAGTCGACGTGGCCGAGCAGCCAGTCGCGGATCGACGTGAAGTCCGGCAGCCAGAGCAGGTAGCTCGCCGCCTTGGTCATCGCGACCGGCTTCACGCGCGCGTCGAGGTAGCGACCCAGCTCCGGCCGCGCCTTCCAGCCCGCGTTGGACAGGTTTGCGGCGAAGTGGCGGTGCACGCGCGCCTTGTCGGCCGGCTCGCCCGGCCTCGCGAACGAGAGCTCGAGGTTCGCGAACGCGACGGAGAAATTCGGCGCGGCCCACGTCTTCTTTAGCTTCACCGCCTGCGTCTTCTCCAGCGCCGTGATCTCCGCCGCGGTCAGCGCGTGGACCGCGCCGTCCGGCTGGAGCGTCACGTAGCGCAGCCCGCGCGGCTCGAAGCCGTGCAGCGCGAGCGCGACGAGGAAGAAGGAGAGCTGGCCGGGGAGCAGGCCCCGCTCCATCGCCTTGAGGTTCGTGCTGCGGCTGAAGTCCTCCGTCTCCAGCAGCCGCGCGAGGAACGGGCGGATCGTGCGCAGCTCCTTCTCGAGCGCCTTCGGCTGGAGCGCGCGCAGCCGCCGCGGATCTCCGGCGTGCTCGAGCGAGAGCGTCGTGATCTCCGTCGCGTCCGGGAAGGCGGTCAGCGCGGTCGCCAGATCGCCGCCGCCGAACGGGTAGACCACCGTACCGGACAGCTCTGCAGGCCGCAGCGTGGCGAGGAGCGGCGCGTCGACCGCCGCGATCCGCGCGCGCCGCGACCCGAGCAGCGGGCGCAGCTCGGCGCAGTGGGCGGCGACGACGGCCGCGTCGATCCCGGCCGGCAGCGGCTCGTCCGAGCCGCAGGCGACCACGCGGAAGAGCAGCTTTGCGTCTTCGAGGAGGTCGACGGGCAGCGCGGCGTCGACGGCCGGGGCGGGCGGCGACGACGTGGGCGGCAGCGCGGACGGCCCCGGCGCGTCGGCGGGCGCGGCGGCGAGCAGGCTGGCGACGAGCAGCGAGGCGTACATGCGACTCCCGGGTCCGGCGAGGTCCGCCGGGGTCGCGCAGCGTACCCGGCGCCGGGCCGGGTTTCGACCCGAACCGGAGCACCTCGCCGCCCGCTGGTCTGGATCATGCTTTGTCGAGCCATCGGGCCGATCGAGCGGGGCGCGTGCCACGCCTGTGACGCGCGCGCGGCGCGGACGATCGGACGTGGGGCGGTGATGGAGCGCGTCAAGTTGACGATCAGGCAGGGTTTTCGGCCGCGCTTCGGCCCGCTCGTGCTGGTCATCGGCGCGCTCGGCCTGATCGCCGCGCTCGGCCTGCGCAGCGCGTCGCAACGGATCGCTGGCGCAGACGCTGCGTTGCGGGCCCAGCTCCTCCGGAACGCCCACGCCGTCAGCGAGTCGCTCAACCCCGTGCTCGCCCGATCGCTCACCTTCACGGCGGAGGACCGCGGCCGGCCCGCGTTCGAGGTGCTCGCCGACCAGCTGCGCGAGCGCGGGCGCGTCTTCGATCAGCGCGCGATCTACACGGTCGCCCGCCGCGACGGTGCGCTGCGCTTCGGGCCCGAGACGTTCGCGCCGGGCGATCCGATGGCGAGCCCGCTGGGCACGAGCTACGAGCAGGCGCCGGCCGCGCTCCGGCAGCTCTTCGACGCGAAGGTCGCGACGACCGTCGGGCCCTACACCGACGAGTTCGGCACGTTCGTCAGCGCGTTCGTGCCGGTCTTCGACCCGCGCGACCGCTCGCTCCTGTTCGTGCTCGGCGTCGACGTGAACGCCGCCGACTGGGCGACGCGCACGCGGGAGGCAGGGCGCGCGCCGCTCGTCGCGAGCGGCCTGGTGGCGCTGCTGCTGCTGCTCGGCTCGCTCGCACTCCGCTGGCATAACTTGCGGCAGTCCGAGGCGCGGCTGCGGCTCTTCCCCCGGATCCTGCTGCCGGTCCTGGTGACGGTCGGGGTCGCGGCGGGCGCGTTCCTCTGGGAGCGGCACCACAACATCCAGCGAGCGCGCGACGCGGAGCACGAGCGGCTGCGCGACGAGACGTTGCGGCTGTGGCAGCTGAGGCTGCGCGACGCCAGTCGCCTGTTGCGCTCGACGCTCGATCATCACGGCCTCGACCCGGCGATGCAGGCCGCGTACCTCGCGGGCGATCCCGACGCGCTTGCTCGGCTCGCCCGACCGATCCTCGACGAGCTGCGCCTCGAGAGCGGCCGCGCGCGGCTCGGCCTGCTCCGCGCGGACGGGACGTGGGCGCTCGAACTGGACGCGCCGACGCGGATCGGGGCGCCCGCGGATCGCGCCAGCGTCCGCATCGCGCGCCGCACGGGCGAGGACGCGACGGGGATCGAGCTCGACGCGGAGGGTCGCCTGGTGCTCGAGCTCGCCCGGCCGTGGCGGCTCGACGGCGAGGAGAGCGGCTTCCTGCTGGTCGGCCTCGACCTGTCACCGCTCTCGGACGAGCTCTCGGAGGAGCTCGGCGCCGACTTCGTGCTCGCCCTGCGCAAAGATCGAACGAGCGAGGCCGCCTTCACCGCGGGCGCGGCGGCGGCCGGCTTCGTCGGCCGGTGGGCGGCGGACGACACGTTCGTCGTCACGCGTTCGACGCTCGGGACGACGCCCGACGGGCTGCTCGACGCCGCCGAGGCGGGCCCGGCCGGCGCGGGGCCGCCCTCGCTGCTGCGCGTCGCGGCGGACGAGCGCCGGTTCGACGTCGGCGTGCTCCGCCTCACCGACGCGGAGGGGCGCGACCTCGCGGCGCTCTTCGTGCTGCGGGACGTCGCGGCGTCGACGAGCGCGTTCGCGGGCGAGCGCGACCTCTCCCTGGGCCTCACGCTCGTGCTCGCGGCGTTCGTCGTCGGGGTGATCGCCTCGACGATGCGGCGCACGGAGGAGCAGGTCACCAGCGTGGTGCGCCGGCTCGGCGAGAGCGAGGCGCGCTTTCGCTCGCTCTTCGAGAAGCACGCCGGGATCATGCTCCTCGTCGAGCCCGGGTCGGGCCGGATCGTCGACGCCAACCTCGCCGCGGAGCGCTTCTACGGCCATCCGCACGCGAAGCTGCTCACGCTGTCGATCACCGATCTCAACGTGCTCCCCCCCGACGAGGTCGCCCGCCTGCGGGCGCTCGCGGAGGCTGGCGCGCAGAACATCTTCCAGTTCCCGCACCGTGTCGCGAGCGGCGAGCTGCGGACCGTCGAGGTGCACTCCTCGCCGATCCACCAGGGCGACCGGACGTTGCTCTTCAGCATCGTCCGCGACGTGACCGCGCAGCAGCTCGCAGAGGCCGAGCTCGTGCGCGACCAGCGTAACTTCCGCGCCCTCTTCGGCACCGTCGACGACCTCATCCTCGTCGCCGGCGTCGACGGCCGGCTCCTTTACACGAACGAGGCCTTCCGGACGAAGCTCGGCTACTCGGAGCAGGAGGCCCACGCGCTGCGCGTGCCGGAGCTCTACCCCCGAGAGCTGCGGGCGGAGGCCGAGGAGATCTTCGGCGCGATGCTCCGCGGGGAGCGCGACGCCAGCCCGCTGGCGCTGCAGCGCAGGAGCGGGGCACGGCTGCGGGTCGAGACCCGCAGCTGGCTGGGCGCCTGGGACGGCGTGACGGCGCTGATCTGCATCTCCAAGGATCTCTCGCCGCAGCAGGCGGCGCTCGACCGCTTCCAGAAGGTCTTCGACAACAACCCGGCGCTCATGGCGATCAGCTCGCTCGAGAGCGGGCGGTTTTTGTCCGTCAACGAGCGGTTCGTGGAGCGGCTCGGCTGGACGCGCAACGAGCTGCTCGGCCGCACGGCGACCGAGCTCGGCCTCTTCTCCGAGCCGAAGGAGCGCGCCGCGACGCTCGCTGCGCTGGAGCGGGACGGGCGGATCACCGGCGCGGAGGTGAAGCTCTGCGGGAAGAGCGGCGAGGTGCTCGACGGCCTCTTCTTCGGCGAGGTGATCGACAACCTCGGCCAGCGGCTGCTCGTCACGGTGCTCGCCGATCTGACGCCGCAGAAGCGCACCGAGGCGGCGCTGCGGACCGCGCGCAACCAGGCCGCAGAGCTGGCCGCGCACCTCGAGCAGCAGACCGCGCTGGCGACCTCCATGGCCGCCGAGGCCGAGCTCGCGAACGCCGCGAAGAGCGAGTTCCTCGCCAATATGAGCCACGAGATCCGCACGCCCATGAACGGCGTGATCGGGATGACGGGGCTGCTGCTGGACACGGCCCTCACGGCCGAGCAGCGGCGCTACGCGGAGTGCGTGCAGCGGAGCGGCACCGCGCTGCTCGGGCTGCTCAACGACA
>CAYHCR010000033.1:0-6927 GCA_964354895.1 uncultured Myxococcales bacterium
GATGCCGACGGGCGCGGGGAAATCGCTCTGCTACCAGCTCCCGGGCCTCGCGCGCGGCGGCACCACGCTCGTGATCAGTCCGCTGATCGCGCTGATGGAGGACCAGGTCGCGGGGCTGCAGGCGAAGGGCCTGCGCGCGGAGCGCATACATTCCGGCCGGGGCCGGCCCGAGTCGCGCCGCGTCTGCGACGAGTACCTCGCGGGGACGCTCGACTATCTCTTCATCGCGCCCGAACGGCTCGGCGTGCCGGGCTTCCCGGAGCTGCTCGCGCGGCGGCTGCCGAGCCTCATCGCCGTGGACGAGGCGCACTGCATCTCGCAGTGGGGGCACGACTTCCGCCCCGACTACCGCCTGCTCGGCCAGCGCCTGCCGCTGCTCCGACCGGCGCCGGTGATGGCGCTGACGGCGACGGCGACGCCGCTGGTGCAGCAGGACATCGGCAGGCAGCTCGGGCTGCGGCCGGGCGCAAAACAGCTCATCCATGGCTTCCGAAGGCACAACCTCGCCGTCGAGGCGATCGAGGCGACGCCGAGCGAGCGGATCGCGCGTGCGCAGGCGTGGCTCTCGCAGCCCGGACGGCTACCCGCGATCGTCTACGCGCCGACGCGCAAGCTCGCGGAGAGCGCGGCGGAGGCGCTCGCGGCCTCCATGCGCGCCGCGCCCTACCACGCGGGGCTCTCGACGGAGTCGCGATCCAGCACGCAGAGCGCGTTCCTCTCCGGCTCGCTCGACGTCGTCGTGGCGACGGTGGCGTTCGGCATGGGCGTGGACAAGGCGAACGTCCGCACCGTGCTGCACCTGGCGCTGCCGGGGAGCGTCGAGGCCTACTACCAGGAGATCGGCCGCGCCGGCCGCGACGGCCTCCCGGCCCGCGCGGTGCTGCTGCATCACTTCGTCGATCGGCGCACGCATGAATTCTTCCTGGAGCGCGACTATCCGGACGCGGCGGTGCTCCGGAAGATCGCGCGCGCGCTCTCCGACGAGCCGCAGCCCGCCGAAGACGTCCGCCATCGCGCGAAGGTCTCCGTGGACGCCTTCGAGACGGCGCTGGAGAAGCTCTGGATCCACGGCGGCGTGCAGGGGGTGACCGAGGATCTGCTGGTCCGCGGGCACGACGACTGGGCCGCGCCCTACGCGGAGCAGCGGCGCGTGCGGGAGGAGCAGCTCGCGCGCGTGGCCCGGTTCGCCGAGAGCCACGGCTGCCGCATGGTCTCGCTGGTGCGCCACTTCGGCGACCAGGCGGACGCCGGCACACCTTGCGGCCTGTGCGACGTGTGCGCGCCGGACGAGTGTATCGGCGCCCGCTTCGAGGCCCCGACGACGGAGGAACGAGCGGTGCTGCAGGCGCTCTTCGCCCGCGTGAAGGAGCAGCCGGGGCAGGCGGGGGGGCGGCTCTGCCGCGAGCTGCTGGGGGAGGAGCCGGCCGCGAGGCCGAAGTTCGAGCGGCTGCTCGGGGGGCTGCAGCGGGCGGGGCTCGTGCGGCTGGAGGAGGACGTCTTCGAGACGGACGGCCGGCGCGTCCCGTTTCAGCGCCTCTTCCCGACCGGCCGCGCCGCGTCGGGGCCGGTCCGACTACCCGTGAAGGCGGCCCCTGTCGCGCCTCGGGCGCCGCGCAAGCAGAAGCAGCGGCGGGGCGCGAAGACCGCGAGCCGGACGCCCGCGGTCGAGCTCCCCGAGACGGGCGCCGCGGCCGCGCTCGTCGCGTCGCTGCGCGCCTGGCGGCTCGAGGAGGCGCGTCGGCGCAAGGTGCCCGCCTTCCGGGTGCTGACGAACCGGGTGCTCGTCGCGGTCGCGCAGGCGCGGCCGCGGTCGGCGAAGGCGCTGCTGGAGGTGGCGGGGATCGGACCGAAGGTGATCAGCGATTCGGGCGCTGCGCTCGTCGCGCTGTGTGGGAAGGCGTGAACCGCCCCACCGCCGACAGCCCGGGCGCCGATCGCCCGGCCGCCCTCCCGCCCGCCGCGACGGCCGTCCGGATCCCCGCCGCGGGTCCCGCCTCGATCTACTGCACGCTCTACCACCGCGACGACGGCTTCAGGCCGCTCGCGGAGGCAGAGCTGCACGCGCTCGGCGGCGGCTCCGCCGAAGAGCCCGGGATCTGGCTCTCCCCCGTGCCGATCGCCTGGAGCGCCTGCGGCTACGCGATCATCGGCGGTCGCCAGCTCGCGGCGGCGCCGACGATCGACGCGCTCGAGGAGGCGGTCCGCGCGCTGCGGATCTCGGCGTCGCGCTTCTGTATCACCTCGCGCCGGGTGCCGCGGGGCGCCCACGGCTCGACCGACGCGAAGCGGCGGATCGCCAACTGTATCGACGGCGACGTCTCGCTGGAGGATCCGCAGCTCCGGCTCCAGCTGCTCACCTCACGGCAGGGCTTCCGCCTGCTCGTGGAGGCGGAGGCCGGCCCCCACGAGGCGGACTGGCTCGGCGCGAAGCACAAGCTGCATAACTATCTGGTCGCGCTGCCGGTCCGGATCGCGAAGGCGATGCTGAACCTGACCGCGCGGCCCGGCGAGTCCGTGCTGGATCCCTTCTGCGGCTCCGGCACGATCCCGCTGCTCGCGGCGTGGGCCGGCCATCCGGCGTTCGGCAGCGACATCAGCGCCGCGTGCGTCGCGCGCGCCGGCGAGAACCTCACGCACTTCGGCCAGGTGGCGACGCTCGTCTGCGCGGACGCGGCGGTGGCGGAGCAGCGGGCGGACTGCATCGTCTCGAACCTGCCCTACGGCACCTACAGCCACCTCGCGCCCGACGCGCTCCCCGCGATCCTCCGCAACCTCGCGCGGCTCGCGCCCCGCATCACGCTGGTGACGTCGGCGCGGATCGAGGCGACGCTGGAGGCGGAGGGCTACGAGCTGCTGCAGGTCCTCCCGGTGGAGCCGGGCCGCTTCGAGCGGTTCGTCTATCTCACGCGGGCGCCGCTGCGCCCGCCGGAGTAGTCCCGCGGGCGCTCAGGCCTTCGGGCGCACGCTCAGACAATAGAGCGTCGTGAGCTCCTTGGACCGGGCCGCGTGGAGCGGGTCGTCCCTGTCTTTGGCCTTGCCATGTTTGGCGGCCTTCGCCTTCTGCCACTTGATCACGAGCCCCGCGCTCTGCAGCTGCTCGGCGAACCAGCCGGCCGGCCGCAGCCCGAGCAACACCGCCAGATCGGAGAGGATCAGCAGCCCCTCGCCGCCGAGGTTCAGGTGTGCAGGCAGCTCGTGCAGGAAGCGACGCAGAAATTCGCTCCCCTCGTCGAAGACGGCGCGATCGACCCGGTTCTTGGGCGGCTCCGGGATCCAGGGCGGGTTGCAGACGACGAGGTCCGCCTTGCCCGCGGGGAAGAGATCGGCCTCGCGCGCCTCGAAGCGCTCCTCGACGCCGAACCGGCGGGCGTTGTCCTGCGCGCAGGCGACCGAGCGCGCGTCCAGATCGGTCGCGACGACCGAGGCGGCGCCGTGCTGGAGCAGCAGGAAGGAGAGCACGCCCGTGCCGCAGCCGATGTCGAAGACGCGTTTGCCCTTCTGGGACGGGAGCTCGTGCAGCAGCTCGAGGTATTCGGTGCGCGTCGGGAGGAAGACGCCGTAGTGCGGGCGAAGCTTGCCCTCGAGGCCGGGCACGGCGAGCCCCTCGCGCCGCCACTGCGACGCGCCGAGGATCCCCAGCAGCGTCTTGAGCGCGACGAGCGTCTCGCGCCCCTTGGGCTCGCCCCAGACCCAGCGACAGGCCTGCGCGACGTCCTCCGCGCGCGGCAGCGAGAGCCGATACGAGGGATCGAGGCGGACCAGGATCCGCGAGAGCGCCTCGTGCTCCTTCTGCCGGTTGCGCCGCTCCGCGCGGAACGCCTCGAGCGCGGTGCCGGGTTTGCCCTTGGAGACGAGCCGCCGGGACATCGCGCCGAGGAGCTGCTTGGCGTTCTGATAGTCGCCCGTGTATTCGAGGTACTCGCCCTTGCGGACGCGCTGCAGGGCGACGGCGGCCGTGAGGCGATCGTCGACCAGGGAGAGCTGCGCCGGGGCGGGTTCGTCGCTCTCGGAGCGGTAGATGGGGTCGGACATCGGCGGACCCTACACCGCGCGAGGCCGTGGCGACGGGCGTCGCGGGCCCGGACGGGGCGCACCCTCGCCCCGCGCGGTCCGCTACGGCGCCGGCACCACCAGGTTGAGCCGGCGCTCCGCGAGCGAGATCCGCACCGTCTGCCCGTCGAGGAACTCGATGCGATCGCTCTCCACGCCGTCGGCGAAGAGCGTGCCGCCCTCCCCCATCGCGGAGGTCAACACGAGCTCCTCGCCGGGGCCGAGGAGCCCGAAGTTCAGCGAGACGCCCGTCGCGACGGAGGGGAACGGCTCCCGCACGAACCACGCGAGCTTCGGCTCGTCCGGCCCGGGCATCGCCTCGGCGATCGCCCGCTGCTGCGCGATCGAGCGCGCCCAGCCCGTGGCGCCGGTGCCGGTCGCGCAGATGAGCCCCGACGAGGAGTGCCGCTCCGTGTGCCCCTGCACCGAGATCGTGTATCGGGCGGATTGATGCGTCCGGTGACCGACGAAGACCTCGTTGAGCGAGCGCAGGATCTGCCCATCCTCGCGGCGCGCCTCGGCCATCGCGAGTCGACGCACCCCGAGCTTCGCGCCTGCCGTCTGTTCGGCCGCGAACGCCAGCAACGCCGGGGTCTGCGCCGGCGCAAATTTGCACAACACGCCGTCGTAGCTGCCGGGATCCGGGTTGATCCCCAGCGTGAGCTGCCCCTCCAGATACTTCGCGACGTTCGGGACGAGCCCGTCCTGGCCGACGATCGCGACCACGTCATCGGGCGAAAACAAGAATCGATCGAGCTCGTCCCGATCCACACGCACGACGCGCTGATCGGACGGCAACGCGGCCATCACGGCCGAGAGCCCCGCCTCGAGCCGCGCGTGCAGCGCCTCCTGCGCGGCGATGTCCTGGCCCCGCGTCTTCAGATAGAAGCGCGCCTGCGCCTGCGTGCCGTGCCGCTCGATCAGCAGCTGCAGCGGCGTCTTGCGCGTGACGACGACGAGCCGGGCGATCCGTCCGCCCATCAGGCGCGCTCCGCGACCAGCTCCTCGAGCACGCCCCGGAGCAGATCGGGCGTGATGTTGAGGTGGTTGACCTTGTCGAGCTTGGCGGCGGCGGTCTGCAGCGCAAAGGAGGTGGCGACCTGCGCGGGCGTCTCCCTCCAGAGCGCCACCCGCGCCGTCTCTCGCGCGAGCTCCGCCTCGTCGAGCTGCCTTCGATGCGCCGCCTCGGCCGCGCCGCGCACGGCCTGATCGCGCGCCCACGCGGCGTTCACGATCCGCAGCTTCTCGGCCTCTGCCTCCGCCGCGATCTGCAGCCGCGCCGCGTCGCCGGACGCCGCCAGAGAGAGCCGCGCCAGCTCGAACTGCGTGCGCGACTTCTCGTTGGCCGCCGCCTGCTCGATCCCGAGCCGCTCGTTGGCGAACTTCTGCTCGATGAGCTGGGACTGCCGCCGCGCGAGCTCGACCTCGGTCGCGAGCTCGTTCTCCTTGATCGCGCGCTCCTTCTCGACGGCGAGCGCGCGCCGGGCGAAGAGCGCCTCGTCGGCCTTCTGCTGCAACGCTTCCCGCGCGGGCGTCTGCAGGGCCTTCTCCAGCTCGGCCGTCGGCGCGACCCGAGCGACCTGCACGGTGACGAGCTCGAGGCCCATCGCCGCGGTCTCCTTGTCCGCGCGCAGCGTCTGGTCGAGCGCGCCGCGGATCTTCTCTGCGCCCGAGCGCACCGCGTCGACGACCGCGACGCTCGCCAGGTACGCGCGCACCGGCTCGAGCGCCTTGGCGGCCCAGAGCGACGCGAGCCGCTCGAGCGGCCGCTCGAGCCACGCCCCGTTCTCCAGCGAGATCGTGAAGTTCACGCGGGCCGCGGCGCGCGCGTGATCCACCACGCGGAAGGTCAACGCGCACTGCACGGTGACCTCCTGGAAGTCGCTGGCGCGCTCGACGACCACGAAGGTCGTCTCGTAGTCCTCGACCGGGACCTGCGCGACGGCGGCGCTCAGGGGATTGAACCAGTAGGAGATCCCCGGGCCGCTCTTGACGACCTTGCCGCCGCGGTAGTGAAGGATGAACTGGTTCGGCTCCGCGCGCAGGTGCCGCAGCGGACCGAACCTCGAGACGTTCGCCATGTGCCTCCCCCGTTCTGGCCGGCGAGGATAGCCCAGCGCTCGAAGCTGCGTCGTCCGGTGCAGGCGCGCGACACGAGCGTCGCCGGCCGGTCGCCCCGGCGGGGACCCGACGCCCCGCGACCCCGCGCTCGGACGTAGGCTGCGCCCATGTCCGACCTGCGCGCGGTGCTGTGGCTCGATCACAAGGTGGCGAAGCTGTTCTCGGTGGATGGCACGATCGTCCGGCGCGTGCTCGCGACGGCCGACGGCGAGGAGGAGCGCCGCCCGAACAAGCCGACGGCGAGCGGGCGAAGGGACGATCATGTGCACGAGCGCTTCTTCGCGTCGCTGCGACCCGCGCTGCGCGAGGTCGGGCGGGTGCTGCTCTGCGGCCCCGGCACGGCGAAGACCGAGCTCGTGCGCTACCTCGAGAAGCACGAGCCGGCGCTGAAGGCGCGGATCGCCGCCGTCGAGCCGATGGACCACCCGAGCGATCCGCAGCTGCTCGCGCACGCGAAGGCGTTCTTCGGGCCACCGATCGCCTGAGGCGATCGCTCCGCCGCGCCCAGCGCCACCACGGTGCGCCACCTCCCTCCCGCCCGGAGCATCCTCCGATGAGAACCCGCACGCAGGTCGGCGTCGGCCTCGGCCTCTTCGTCCTCCTCCTCGCGCTGGGGTTCGCCTGGATCGCCAGCTCGCAGCCGCCCACGCGCTGTATCGCCGGGGACGCCGAGCAGGCCCTCGACGCGCCCGGCGCGCCGGCGGGACGGGCTGGCCGCGCACCTGGACCTGCGCCTGCGCCTGCCCGCGCCGCAAA
>CAYHCR010000033.1:6937-12126 GCA_964354895.1 uncultured Myxococcales bacterium
CGCAAAGCCGAGCCCCTCGGTCGACCGCGACCGCACCCCCGCGGCGCGCCCCAGCCCGCGCGCCGCGTCCCTCGTCGAGCAGCTCGTGGCGCTGCACGCGATCGAGTCGCAGGCTGCGCTCTCGGCCTACCTCCAGCGCAACGCCGAGATCGCGGCCGCGACGATCGACGAGTACTGCGCCGCCGCGGCGCCGCTCGCCCGCCCGCCGGAGACCTCGCGGCTGCGCGACGCGGCGCTCTATCTGGGCCCGCGCGTCGATTGGGCCGAGCCTGTCCGGCAGGGGGCCCTGCACCTTTCGGAGGAGCGGCTCGCGCGGACCACCGGCGAGGCGTGGCTGACGACGATCACCCCGGCCGACCTCCCGCAGGACGTCTCGTGGATGGGCGAGCTCGCCGCGTTCGACCACTGGAGCGTCCGGCCGCGAGCACGTGTGCCGGATGAGCCATACGTCGACGTCGTGGAGATCCCGAACTACCTCCAGCTCCGGGCGTGGGCGAGGCTGCGCTGGGCGCGCGCGCTCACGGCCGGCGATCTGCGGGAGACCTCGCGGGACGTGAACCACCTCGCCGCGCTGCTGCGCAGCCAGGGCCTGATCATCGCAGTCATGATCAGCCTCGCGCTGCAGCAGGACGAGCGCGTCGCCTTCGAGGCCGCCACCGCCCGCGGCCTCGTCGTGCCCGGCTGGGAGCCGGCCTCCGCCGAGACGCTCGCGCTCTCCCGCCGGCTCGATCGCGCCGGCTTTGCGTTCCTCGCGCCGGGCGTCGACCCGGCGGTCACTCAGCGGGCGCTCTCCTGCATCCCGACGCCGTGCGCGGCGGTCATGGAGGGGGCGTGGAGCCACGCGACGATCGGAGAATTCGCGCCGGACAACACGTCGGCGGCCTTCTGGGCCCTCGCCGAGCCGTATGCGGCGTGCAGCCCCGGCCTGCTCACGCAGATCCGGGCCGCGACCGAGATCCCGCCGGAGCGCGCCCGGGCGATGTTCGACGTGGAGAACCCGCTGGAGAAGGCGTTCCCGCGCCCGACCCGCTGACCCGCCGGACGGACGCATACCTTATCCAGACGCGTCGTCCTTCGGCGCCCGACCGCCCGTCAGCTCCCGCAGGGCGGTCGCCTTCGGGAGCGGCGCGCCGCCCTTCCCGCGGAGCAGCCGCTGGGCCGGATAGAGGCTCCGGTGGCCCGTCAGGACGTACGCCAGCACGCAGACGATCACCACGTGCGGGAAGACGGGCGCGCCGAGCAGCTCCATCGCCATCAGCGAGAGCGCGAGGGGTGTGTTGGCGGCGGCCGCGAAGACCGCCGCGAGGCCCACGCCCGCGCCGAGCTCGATCGGGAGGCCGAGCAGCCGCGCGAGCACGCTGCCGAGCGTGGCACCCACGAAGAACAGCGGCGTGACCTCGCCCCCCGGGAAGCCGGCGCCGAGCGTCACCGCGGTGAAGAGCAGCTTGAGCGCGAACGCGTAGGCCGGCAGGCTCGGATCGTCGAACGCGCGGAGGATCGTCGGGATCCCGAGGCCCAGGTAGTCGCTCGTGCCGACGAGCTTCCAGAGACCCACCAGCACCACCCCACCCAGAAACATCCGCACCGGCAGCCGTGGGAGGTGTCGCTCGCCCCGCCGCTTGAGGAGATGTGTCAGCTCGAGGAAGACGGTCGCGACGAGGGCGACCACGGCGGCGAACACGGCCCACTTGAGGAGCAGCAGCGGCGTCAGGGGGACGACGGAGATCGCGGGAAAATGCGTGTGTTCGACGCCGAGCGCGCGGGTCGTCAGGTCCCCGATGACCGACGCGACGAGCGCGGGCACCAGCGCGCCATACTCGACGCGGCCGAGCACGACGAACTCGAGGCCAAAGACGGCCCCCGCCACGGGCGTCCCGAAGACCGAGCCGAAGCCGCCCGCCACGCCCGCTGCGAGCAGCTGCCTTCGCATGGGTTTGCTCACGCGCAGGCGATGCGAGAGCCAGTCGGTCAGGCTGGCGCCGAGCTGCACGGCGGTCCCTTCGCGCCCTGCGCTGCCGCCGAAGAGGTGCGTGACGACCGTGCCGAACAGCACCATCGGCGCCATCCGCAGCGGGACCTCCGGGCCATCGTCGTGGAGGGTGTCGATGATCAGGTCGTTGCCGGCCTTGATCGGCCGGCCGAAGCGCTCCTGGACCCAGCCGAGGAGCAGGCCTGCCAGCGGCAACGCATACACGAACGTCTCGTGCCCGGTCCGGAACACCGTCGCGCGCTCGAGCAGCCACAGGAAGAGCGCGGACGCGGCGCCGGAGAGCACCCCCACGATCGCGCCGAGCACGAGCCATTGGCCGAGGACGACGAGACGGTCGCGCGCCGTCACGCGGGCGGCCCGCGCTTCGGCGCGACGACGCGGCGGCGCCGCGGGGCGCGTCGGCCTCGAGGGCCCGGCTGCGGATCTCGGTCGGTCACGTGGCCTCCCCCGTTGCCCGCCGCGCGCGACCTCCGCGCGGCGACGAGGCGGCGGACGGTCCGCCACGTGCTCCAGGCTGTCAAGGCGAGGCGCGTTCGCTCAAGGCAGCTCCTCGTCGGGCTCGAAGTGCCGATGCATCTCACGCTCCCGCTCCGTCGAGTACCACGCGTCCAGGCGCGAGCCGCTCGACCGCTGCTTCGCGATGGAGCTCCGCGTCCCGGACCACTGCGAGCGCGTCTGCTGGTGACGCCGCACGTCCCCGTGATCACGCGCCGCCTCGTCGAGCGCTGCCGCGAGCCCGGGCGCGCGGGGCCCGCCGTGCGCCCGGGCCTCGACGGCGAGCGCGAGCAGCAGCGCCCGGGCCTCCGGGAACCGCCCCTCCTCCGCGGCGCGCGCGGCCTGTACCAGCGCGACCGCGCCCCGCCCGAGCAGGACCTCCTCCGCGACGGCCGCGTCGATCTCCGACGGCTCGCCCCGTGCCTGCGTCGCCACGACGCGCAGCTCGTGCGCGCGGCCGTCGAGCCCGCTCGCGCAGAGCTGCACCTCGAGCACCACGCCCTCCGGCGCGGCCGAGCCGTCCAGCTCGAAGGCGATCGTCGGACGCTCGCCCTCGATGAGCTCGAAGAGCGGCACGACGATCGCGTCCCCCTCCTGGCGGGAGGGGCGGTCGCCGAGCTCCCGCACGCCCGGCCCGCGGAGCTTCACGACGGCGTCCCGGGCCAGCACGCCGAAGAGGCTCGCCGTCTCCCGCCCCCACGCCGCGCCGATCGCCTCCTCGCTGGCGACGAGCTGGTAGTTGCCGCCCGTCAGCCGGGAGAGGCGTTCGAGGAACGCCCCGTCGGCGTCCTCGCCGAAGCCGAAGAACGAGGCGCCGACCCGCCGCGCCGCCGCCCCCTCGAGCAGCGCCCGCCAGGGCGCGAACGTGTGCACCTGCGGACCGACGTTGGCGTGCCCGTCCGTGAACAGCAGCGCGCGCCGCACCGAGGCCTCGCCCGCGCCGTGCGGCAGCTCGCCGAGCGCGGCCGCCAGCCCGTCATACATCGCGGTCGTACCGTCCGCCGTGAGCGCCTCCAGTTCGCGCTCCGCCGACGCCCGGCTCTCGGGCGTCACCCGCTGCAGCGCGCTGATGCGTCGCGCCTGCTCCTGGAACGCCACGAGCGCGAAGGAGTCATCGGGGCCGAGCAGAGACAGCAGCGTCTTCGCGGCCCGCTTCACCCGGTCGAGCTTGCCTCCCTGCATCGAGCCCGACACATCGAGCGCGAGCGCGAGCGCGACCGGCGCGCGGGGTCCGACCCGCGGCGCAGGCACGAAGCGCACGATCCCGCGGATGGGGGCGCGGTCCTCGGGCGCCCGCCGCTGGCGTTCGAGCAGGACCTCGAGCCGACCGAGGGGCGCGTCGCAGACCGCCGACACACCGACGGACAGGGTCGGGACGAACGGCGCCGGCGGTGGGACGACCGCCACGGGCGCGCCGGGGACGCCAGCCTGCAGGCGCGAACGCAGGCGGGCCTCGAACGCCAGCAGGTGCTGGCGCCCGAACGCGCCGTCCTCCAGACACGCTCGGAGCGGCGGCGGCAGATCATCCACGAGCGCCTCGTCCTGGCTGCCGAGCGCGAGCGCGATCGCGGCGACCGAGCCGACCTCTCCCCCCCGCTCGACGCTGCGGACGAGCAGCTCCCGCAGGGATCGGGCGCGGCCGAGCGCCTCGAGCACCACACACACCACCGCGACGCCGTGGTTGGGGACGGGCCCCGGCGGCAGCTCGCTCCACGCCCGCCCGTCCGGCCGCGGCATCGCGCGATCGAGCCACGCGGGCAGCAGTGCGCGATCGACGCGCCCGGTCCGCAGCGCGTGCGAGGCCAGCGCGACCGCGACGGCCGAAGCGATTCCCCCGGGGGTGTCGTGCGTGACGGAGGCCTGCAGCTTTGCGACGTTACGCACCTGCGTCTCGTCTGCGAGCAGGCCGATCGGCGCCGCCCGCATCGCCGCCCCGCAGCGCTCGCTGCCCGGACGCACCCGCGCGAGCAGCTCTGCGCCGTCCCGGACCTCCAGCAGGAGCTGGCCGAAGCCCCGCGCGTAGCCCGGCCGCACGTCCCGGCGGAAGGCGCGAACGATCGCCTCGGCGAAGGCCTCGCGCGTGAGGAGTCCGGCCTCGAGCACCTCCGCGATCGCGAGCGAGAGCTGCGTGTCGTCGGTGTATCGCGCCTCCCGCGCGCCGCCCCGCAGGTGGACGTGGGCGCCGTCGTTGTGTCGTGCGATCTCCCCCGCGTCGCGCCCCTCGAATTGGGCACCGTACACATCGCCGATCGCGGTCGCTTCGAGCAGGCTCCGGTGGTCCGCCATGGGGTCTCTCCTCTGGGCCCTTTGGTGGGCGTCGTCTTCCAGACGGCAACTCCGACCGACACGTCCCGTCAGGCCGCGACGGCCAGTTCGTCGACCGCACACAGCGACGCCACGAGCCAGCCGGCGCCCGCGGCGTCGAGCCCGCCCGCGCGTCGAGAGAGCGCGCGGAGCCGGAGGTTGTCCCGGCGGAGCTGCACATGCAGCGTCGAGCGCGGCACGCCGCAGTCGCCGGAGATCGCCGTCAACGAAGCGCCCTCGAGCGAGCGCCCGAGCCGGCCGGCGCGGGTAGAGCCGAGCTCCGCGACGACTCCATCGAGCAGCGCGCGCAGCCGGACGCGCTCGAGGCCGGTCGGCTCCACCGAGGGCGGCGCTTCACACTCGGCGAGGGCGCGCTCGTCGACGGTGCGTGCCACGTAGT
>CAYHCR010000034.1:0-12102 GCA_964354895.1 uncultured Myxococcales bacterium
GAGGCCTCCAGCCGGCCCATCTCCGTGGTCACCGGCCTCTTCGGCCTCGGCCAGGGGCTGCTGACGCTCGGCGGCTACGTCGCGCTGCTCGTCTCCTTCTCCGGCTGGGCGGTGCTGGGCCTCGTGATCGCCGCGATCCCCTCGACGATCGCCGAGGTCCGCTACTCGTCTCAGGCGTTTCGTTTGCGGAACTTCCGCGCGCCGGAGACGCGGCGCATGGCCTACTTCGAGTACCTCGTCGCGACCGACTCGCACGCCAAGGAGCTCAAGCTCTTCGGCCTCGCCGAGCTCTTCATCGGGCGGTACCGCACGATCGGCGAGAAGCTCTACGGGGAGGACCGGCGACTGGCGCTGCGGCGCGCGCTGGTAGGGGGGCTGCTGTCGCTGCTGGCGACGGCGGCGTTCTACGGCTGCTACGGCTGGCTGGCGTGGCTGGCGGCGACGGAGGCGATCTCGCTGGGGGAGCTGACGCTCTACGTCGTGGCGTTCCGGCAGGGGCAGAGCGCGTTCCAGGGCGCGCTCGCGAGCGTCGGCGGGATGTATGAGGATAATCTGTATATGTCGAACCTGTTTGCGTTCCTGGATGGGACGGGGAGGAGCGCGGGGGTCGAGGGGGAGGGGCCGGCGGCGCTTCCGTCAGCGACTGCGACTGCGACTGCGGCAGCGACCGCGCCTGCGTCGGCGACTGCGCCGGCGGCAGCGACCGCGCCTGCGTCGGCCCGGGGCGCACACCTTCGCTTCGAGGGCGTCTCGTTCCGTTATCCGGGCTCCGAGCGGTGGGTGCTGCGCCACCTGGATCTCGACGTGCCCGCGGGGACGCGGCTGGCGCTGGTGGGCCAGAACGGCTGCGGCAAGACCACGCTCATCAAGCTGCTCACGGGGCTCTACACGCCGACCGAAGGCCGGATCCTCGTGGACGGCCGCGAGCTGCGCGAGTGGGACGAGACCGCGCTGCGCGCCCGGATCGGCGTCGTCTTCCAGGACTTCGTGCGGTACCAGCTCCCCTTCCGCGAGAACGTCGGCGTCGGCAGCCTGCCGAATTTGGACGACCCCGCGCGTCGCGCCCGCGCGGTGCGTCGCGCCGGCGCCGAGGACGTGCTCGCGATCCTGCCCGAGGGCGAAGAGAGCCTGCTCGGCAAGTGGTTCCGGCTGCAGGGCGTCGAGCTCTCCGGGGGCCAGTGGCAGAAGGTCGCGCTCGCCCGCGCCTTCATGCGGGAGGAGGCCGACGTGCTCGTGCTCGACGAGCCGACCGCCGCGCTCGACGCAGAGGCCGAGCACGAGGTCTTCCAGCGCTTCCAGGAGCTCGCCGAAGGCCGCACCACGATCCTCATCTCGCACCGCTTCCCCACGGTGCGCACCGCCGACCGGATCCTGGTCCTGGAGGAGGGACGCATCTCCGAGGACGGAACGCACGCAGAGCTGCTCGCCGCCGGCGGCCGCTACGCGCGCATGTTCCGGCTGCAGGCCGAGGGGTACCTGTAGCGCGCGGGCGCGGCGCCTCCGACCCGCGGCTATCCGCTCCGCCCCCGTCGTGCTTGGATCCCTTCGATGGCCAGCCTCGAAGAGCGCGAACATTTCCGCAGAATCGCGGCCCAGGAGGCCGCCCTGAGCGCTGCGGCGCTGGAGGCGTCGGCGAGGCGCTCGCCGGGCGAGAACCTCGAGGAGGGACTCGCGCTGAGCGACTTCGCCCTCGCGTTCGGAGGGACGACGACGCGACCGCCGCCTCGCGCGCTGATCGAGCTCGAGCGCGCCCTCCGCCGCGCCCACCCACGGTGAGCGGGGGCCTGGCCGGCGTGGAAGGGAGGGGCTCGGTTACGGGCCCGCCCGCGGCGACTGCGTCTGCGTCTGCGTCTGCGACTGCGTCAGCGTAAGCGACTGCGTCAGCGGCAGCGGCAGCGACTGCGTCAGCGACCGCGACACTGCGTGAACTCCGGCAGCGACAGCTCTGCGCCTCGCATGTATCGCCGCGCCGCCTTTGGGCCAAGTAGCGCCCAGCGAAGGCCGGGGGAGGCAAAGGCGTCCGCAGTCCCTCGCGGCGAAGTCGTGTCGGTTACCGCAGCTCCGAGCATTCCTACCTGCCACTCTGCGCGTCTGAGCTAGCGGGGGACTGCGGCAGCGGGCCCAGGCCCCCGGCCGGAGTCGGGCGCGGTCCTGCCGCGGGGTCCCCACGCGCCTGCAACCCTTCCGCGAGCGCTTCGGGCGCTAACGCTTGAGCCCCAGCCGCCTCTTCGTCTTCCCGATCCGCACCGCGCGCACGACGCCTTCGACGAGCAGCACGAGGCTCACCGCCACGATCGCCGCGTGCGCGATCAGCCGCTGACCGGCCAACACCGTCCAGAAGCGCGACCGCGGATCGAAGCCCTGCAGATCCGGCACCGAGAGGCCGACCGTCGCGAGGATCACCAGCAGCGGGAACGGCCAATTCGTGCGGCCCGCGAGCCCGATCCCGAACGCGAGCGCCGCCGCCCCGTAGACCGCCCACGCCCACGGCGGGATCGAGGCGCGCGCCAGAAAGCCCGCCGCCCCGAGCGCGGTCACCGCGAGCGCGTAGAGCCCCCGCAGCACGATCACGACGTCACCTCGGCCCGCGCGCCCGCCGGCAGCGTCGCGCCCGCGCGCCGCAGGCGATCGAGCAGCGCAAAGCTGCCCTCCCGCACCGCGAGCTCCCGCTCCGCGCCCGTGATCGGCACGCCCCAGAGCAGCCGGACGGGATCTCCGAAGAACGCGCCCGCCTGCGGAAGTTCCGCCTCGGCCTCCGGCGTCGCCGTGAAGAGCAGGTGCGTGAACGGCGAAGGCAGCGCCGAGCAGGGCATCGTGTGGCCGTCGCCCAGCCAGGTCGTGCGCGCCCACGGCAGATCGGATTGGCCCGAGAGCCACGCCACCAGCCGCTTCTCCTCCGGCACGAGCGCCTCCTGCAGCCAGAGCCCCAGCTCCACGCGCCGCGCCGTCTTCGGCTCCGCGTTCTCCCTGTCGATGCGCGGCTGCGGCCGGATGCACATGCCGCCCGTGAGATACGCCCGCCCGCCCGCCGCCGGCTCGAACGCGGCCACGAAGCGCGGCGGCCACTTGCCCGCGTCCGCCGGGAAGTAGCGCTGGTGCACCCCGAGCGAGCCTTCGTAGGCGGTCAGCAGCCGCTGCTGCAGCGACGGCCAGGAGCCCTCCCCCCACGCGTCCCAGAAGCGCGCCGCCTCCTCGAGCTCCGCGAGCACGCGCGCGCCCTCGTCGGAGGCGAGCGGCGCGACGAAGGGCGTCGCCGCCACGCAGTCCCGCGCGAAGCCCGGCCGCCCCTCCTCGCCGTGGCCCGGCGGGATCACCGCGATCACCTCGTCGCCCAGCAGCAACGCCGCGCCTTCGCCCGACGGCCACCAGCTCACCGCCAGCTCGTGCTTGAGCGGCAGCGCGGCGCCCTCCGGGTGTGCACAGGCGTGGCGCTCGAGCATCGGCGCGCGGCCCTCCTGCAAGGCTTCGCGATCGGGCGCCTCGGGCGCAGGCCGGAGGTTTCGCACCCAGACCGCGCGCACGCCGAACGCCGACGCGGGCGTGCCGTGCAGGTAGAAGACCAGCGTGCGCGCGTCCTCCTCGAGGATCGCGACGACGTTTCCGTTCGGCCCTTCGTCCTCGAGCACCCGGCGCGGCTGCAACATGGCGGGCATCCTCGCCGCGGCCTGTCGGCCTGTCACGCCCCGGACGGCTTGTGCGCGACGAGCAGCGTGCCCTTCTCACGCGGGGTCAGCGGGATCGCCGTCGGCGCCGACAGCCCCGCCGCGGTACACCAGCCGGACAGCTCTGCGAGAGACCACGTGCGCGTGCCGGTCTCCACCAGCAGCGTCAGCCGGAAGGCCGCGTCGTAGGCCGGCAGCGGCGCGTCTGCGACATACTCGTGCACGACGAGCCGGCCGCCGGGGTTGAGCGCCCGCCCGATGCGCGAAAAGACCTGCGCGTTGTCCGCCGCGCTCTGGTTGTGGGCCACGGAGAGATAGAGCACCAGGTCGTAGCCCTCGCCCCACTCCACCGTGCGCAGGTCTCCCCCGCGAAGCTGCACACGCTCCGTCACGCCGGCCGCCGCCAGCGTCTTCGGGGTGTCCGTCAGCGACGCCGGCCAGTCGACGATCGTCGCGTGCAGCGCTGGGTTTTCCCGACAGAAGCCCAGCGTGTGCAGCCCGTGCGAGCCCCCCAGATCGAGCATCTTGGCCGCACCGGGAGGCGCCGCCACGTGGCGCAGCACGTCCTCCGAGAGGTGCGTCGCGAAGGCGTGCATGTAGCGCGAGAAGAGCGGGCCGAGCGCCGGCCGCTGCTCCATCAGCTGCCAGAGCGTCGTCGTCGGCCCGCCGTGGCGCACCGCCTCCGTGAGCGACGGCATCATCTCCCACGCGACGCGCGTCCACGCGAGCCCCGGGCCGTAGTCGTGCGCGCCCGTCCCCGCGAGCCAGCGCTCCGAGAACGGCGTGTTCTGCACGGTCCCCGCCGCGCCGTACGCCACGTAGCCGACGGCGGCGAGCAGATCACACAGCCGCCGCAGCGCACTCTCTTCTGCGCCGATCTCCGCCGCCACCGCCTGCACGGATCGAGGACCCCCGGCGAGCGCCCGGAAGAGCCCGAGCTCGTCCGCCGAGAGGATCGCTGCGGATTTCATCATCGGGAGATAGACATCGAGCATCGGCAGCTCGTCAGCCCCGGCGATCTGCTCCAAGCGGCCTCCCCCCGGCTTCTCTCGCTCCCAGGACGGAAACGATGGCGCATCCTACGACGGGTCCCGGGCGCACCTACCGCTACTACGACCTCGTGATGGCGGCGTTCGTCACCGTGCTGCTCTGCAGCAACCTGATCGGCGTGAGCAAAGCGACCACGATCTTCGGGTTCACCTTCGGCACCGGCAACCTCTTCTTCCCGCTCTCCTATCTCTTTGGCGACATCCTCACCGAGGTCTACGGCTACGCCCGCTCCCGCAAGGTCGTCTGGGCGGGCTTCGGCGCGCTCTTCTTCGCCTCCGCCATGAGCTTCATCGTCGTGAGCCTGCCGCCCGCCGCGTCGTGGGAGGGCCAGGAGCACCTGCAGGCGGTCTTCGGCTCGACGTGGCGCACCGCCGGCGCGTCGCTCATCGGTTACACGTGCGGCGAGTTCCTGAATTCCTTCACGCTCGCCAAGCTCAAGGTCCGCACCGGCGGAAAGCTGCTCTGGGTGCGCACGATCGGCTCGACGATCGTCGGCGAGCTCGGCGACACGCTCGTCTTCTACCCACTCGCCTTCTACGGGAGCTGGCCGGACGAGCTGCTGCTGCAGGTGATGGTCGCCAACTACGGGATCAAGGTGACGTGGGAGGTCCTCGCGACGCCGATCACCTACCGCGTCGTGGCGTTCCTCAAGAAGAAGGAGAACGAGGACTTCTTCGACCGCGACACGGACTTCACGCCGTTCTCGCTGAAGACCTGACGGCTACTCGTAGACCGAGAGCACCTTCTGCTTCAGCTGCGCGATGAGCGGCGCGATCATCGCGTCGTCCACGCCGAGCATCGAGCGGCCGATCATCACGAGCGCCCGGGCGTCGTCGATGTCCGCGCCCTCCTCGGCGAAGCCCTCCGACTTGGCGAGCGCGTTCGCGAAGCAGACGGAATTGCCGACCGAGCCGCGATCGCTCGGGTCGTACTCGGACGATTCCTTTATGGTCTTGGCGAGCGTCGTCGGGAGCTGCCACTTGTCACACAGCGCGATGCCGACCGGCCGGTGCGTCTTGCGCACGACCCACGACCACTCGGCGCTCTCGATGAAGGTCTTGTTGCGGTACTCGGTGATCTGCCGCTCGGCCTCGAGCAGGATCGTCGCGACGATCGGCTTGCCGACGTCATGCAGCAGCCCGGCCAGATAGGCGGCCTCCGCGTCCTTGCCGTTCGTGAGCGCCGCGATGTCCCGGGCGAGCATCGCCACCGCGAGCGAGTGCCGCCAGACACGTTTGGCCGACTCCATGATCTTGGCATTGCGTGAATTGAAGATCTTCTCGGCCGCGGCCTCGACGATGATCGTCTTGACGCCCTTCTCCCCGATGCGCGCGAGCGCGTCCGAGAGGCTCGGGGTCTTGCCGCCCGTCGCGTAGGCGGCGCTCGACGCCATCTTCAGCACGCGCGCCACCAGCATCGGGTCGAATTCCAGCGTGGCGGCGATGCCCTTGAAGGTGAAGTTCGGCTTCTTGAGCTGATCCAGCGCCTTCATCGCCGTGATCGGCATCGTCGGCAGCTCGAGGGTGTTCGCCTCGATGCGCTTGAGGACGAGCGCCTCGACCTGCGCGGCGAGCTTCTCGTTGAACGCCGCGGGTGTGGCGCCGGGAGCAGGATCCATACATCACCCGTCCGCGCGGGCCTCGCGGACCGACGCATACAGCGGGAGCGTGCGCGTCTCCTCGAAGCTGTTGAGCACCTTGGTGACGGCCGGCGCGCCGACGAGCCGGACGGTGAGCCCCACGGAATTGGCCTTCTCGACGACCGAGAGCAGGAGCTTGGGGAGCCGGTCCGCCGCGCCGCCCGCCTCGCTCAGATCGATGATCGCGTTCTCGAAGCAGGCCGCCGCGACCTGCTCGAGCGCCGCCGGGAAGAGCGCGCCGAGCCGCGTGACGTAGCGCTCCATCCGCTCGGGTTTGCCGGTGAAGGCGCCGAGCTTGAGGAGGTTGTCCTCGCGGATGAGCAGCTCCTGCCGGTCGAAATACTGCATCGTGAAGTCTTCGATCGACTCCGGCGTGAACGGCTTGAAGAGCGCGTCGCTGAAGCCCAGATCCTTGAGCTCCTTGCTGACGTCGTTGGTCGTCTTGAGCATGAGCGCGACGATCGCGGCGTGCGGCTGCAGCACGCGCAGCTGTCCGGCGAGCGCGGAGGAGTCGATGTCCGGCATCTCCGTGTCGACCAGCATGACCCGGCACATGCGCTCGCGGGCCGACACCAGCGCCGACTGCGCGCTCGTGAAGCCGATGAGCGTGACGTGCGGCGGCAGCAGCTGCCGCAGCCGCTTGGAGACGTTCTCCATGTCGTCGACGACCATCACGTCGATGAACTGCTTGCCGACCGCGGGCTCGCCCGGCTCGCTGCTCATGCTGACCGCGCCGACGGAGGCGACCGAGACCGACGACGAGCCGTGATCGACCGGCGCCGCGGAGGCGCCCATCGCGGGGTTCGGCGCGGAGGGCGTGTACTTGAGCGCCGCCTTCACCTTCCCCATGAGCTCTTCGGGCTTGAAGGGCTTGAGGATGTAGTCGCTGATGCCGAGCTTCATGGCGTCGGCGACGACCGAGCGCTTGGACTCCGACGTCAACATGATGACGGGGGTCTTGTCGCCCCGCTCCCGCAGCTTCTGGAGCATGGTCGGCCCGTCCATCACCGGCATCGTGACGTCCAGGAGGATGAGGTCGCAGGCGATCTCCTCGAGCTTGTCGAGCGCCTGCTGGCCGTCCTCGGCCTCATCGACCTCGAGGCCGAGCTCTTTGACCTGCTTGGCGATGATCGTGCGCACGGCACGCGAGTCGTCGACGGTCAGGATGCGGGGCATGGTCTCTCTCCAGTCACGGCCCGCCACGGAGGGCGGCCCGGTCGGTGCCAAAAGTCGGTGCCTAAAAGTGGATCCCTTCGGTCACCCAGAGCACGAGCGCGAGCTCGCGCGAGCGCAGCAGCACGAGCTGGCTCTCGGGGGGACCTACGGGATCGGGCGGCTTGTCGTCGCCGAAGATCTTCGGCAATCCCAGCGCCTGGTCGAGCGCGAGCGTCGTCTTCACGAGGCCCGCGGTCATGTTCAGCAGCTCGCGCATCGCGTCGTCGACCATCGACTGGTCGGCCTCGTTGAGCTTGACGGAGAACATCGCCGCGGCGAGCGCGTGACAGCTCGCCTTGTCGCTCGAGATCCCGACGGTGATCGGCCGCTTCCCCGGGATCGGCAGCAGCGCGGTGCGGAAGTGATGCGTCGGCTCAGGCGCCTTGCCGTTCTCGGGGGTGAAGGAGATCCCCAGCATCGTCGAGGTGACGTTCGAGACGAGGGAGGCAAGGACCTCGGGCGAAGGAAACGGTGTCACGGCGCCTCCAGAGCACGCGGCCGGGCCGCGATGGATCGAATCCGGGAATTCGGAGTCTCGAAGTGCCCGAGCAGGCGCACGGGTAGGTCTGTCAGAGAGACGACGTGATCGACCGCCCCCTCCTCCTCTGCTGCATGCGGCATGCCGTAGACCACGCAGCTCGCCTCGTCCTGCGAGAAGGTCGTCGCGCCGGCGTCGTGCATCTCCCGCAGCCCGCGGGCGCCGTCGCGGCCCATGCCGGTCAGGATCACGCCGACGCTCGCCGCGCCGACCGAGCGCGCGACCGAGCGGAAGAGCACGTCGACGCTCGGCGCATGGCCGGAGACCTTCGGGCCCGCGCGCACCTCGGCATAGCGATGGATGCCATCCTTGCGGACCATCAGGTGCATGCCGCCGGGCGCGATGAGCGCGAGCCCCTGCATGACTTCATCCCCATCTGCCGCTTCGCGCACCTCGATCTGACACAGGCGCGTGAGCCGCTGCGCGAAGGCCGCCGTGAAGACCGGCGGCATGTGCTGCGTGACGACGATCGCCGGCGCGTTCGAGGGAAACCGGCAGAGGATCGCCTCGAGCGCCACCGTGCCGCCGGTGGAGGCGCCGATCGCCAGCACGGCGTCCAGACAGCTCGTCAGCGACGGCAGCGGCGCGCCCGGGCCCGCCGTGCGCCGCCGATCCAGCTTGGAGGCCGCCGCCGCGCGCACCGAGCGCGAGAGCTCCAGCGCCAGCGCCCCGACCTGGTGCGGCCCGACCGGCTTCTGCAATACTTCCACCGCGCCGGCCTCGAAGGCCTGCATCGCCAGCTCGCTGCCCCGCGCCGTCAGCGACGACACCACGATGGTCGGGATCGGCAGGTGCTCCATCACCTTGCGCAGGAAGGTGAGGCCGTCCATCCGCGGCATCTCCATGTCGAGCGTCATCACGTCCGGCTTCTGCCGGCTGATGAGCTCCCGCGCGACGTAGGGATCGGGCGCCTCGCCGATCACCTCGATGTCCGACTCCCGCGCCAGCGCCGCCCGGAGCACGGCGCGGACGGTGGGGGAGTCATCTACGATCAGGACGCGGATCATGTGCCGCCTCCAGGCATCCGGAAGACGGACGCGCGCAGGAGCTGCATCGGGCTCTTGATGCCGTTGAGCGTCTCGGTGTGGCTGATGAAGAGCAGGCCGCCGGGGACGAGCAGCCGCGAGATCTCGTCGAGCAGCTTCTGCCGGACGAGCTCGTCAAAATAGATCATCACGTTGCGGCAGAAGATGACGTCGAACGGTCCCTTGAGCGGATAGGGCGGCGTGGAGAGGTTCAAGCGCCCGAACGCCACGCGCCCGCGCAGCTTGTCGGAGATCGTGAAGCGATCCTCCGGCCCCGCCGTGCCGAACCGGTGCGTGAAGTATCGCGCCCGGAGGTGGGGCGGCACCGCCTCGACCTGCTCGCGCCGATACTCGCCGAGCTCGGCCGCCTTGAGCACGCGCGTCGAGATGTCCGTGCCCAGCAGCCGCCAGTCGATCGGCTGGCCGGCGAACGCCTCCGTCAGCGTCATGGCGATCGTCCAGGGCTCCTCCCCGCTGGAGCTCGCCGCCGACCAGAAGCGGAAGCGCTGCTGACCTCTGGCGACGCGCTGCTTCACGAAGGTCGCGAGCTCCTCGAAGTGGATGGGCTCGCGGAAGAACGAGGTGAAGTTCGTGGAGATCGCGTCCAGAAAAGAGACGAGCTCGTGCCCCGAGTCATCGCCCTTCAGGAACGAGACATAGCTCCTCGCGTCCGGCAGCTTGAGCACGCGCAGCCGCTGCTCGACGCGCGCGGCGACGAGCGCCTGCTTCTCGTCGGAGAGATCGATGCCCGCCTCGGCGTAGGCGATCTCCCGGAGGCTCTTGAACGATGCAAGATCCATGGCAACCTTTGCGACACACGACGGCTCAGCGGCCGACGCGCGCGCCCTCCGTGACGAGCTTCGTCGCCCTGCGAGGCGCCTGCTTCGCGCCCTCCAGCCGGAAGGCGCCGACGAGCGCCTCCATCTCCTGCGCCTGCCCCGAGAGCTCCTCGGCGGCGCTCGAGGACTGCTCCGAGCTCGCCGCGTTGCGCTGCACCACGCCGTCGAGCCCCCGGAGGCTGACCTGCACCTTGTCGAGGCTCGAGGCCTGCTCGCGGCTGCCCGTCGCGATCTCCGCGACGAGCCCGCTGACCTGCCCGACGGTCCCGACGATCTCGCGGAAGCTGCCCGCCGCCGTGCCCGCCACGCTCGCCCCCTCGTGCGCGAGCCGCACGGAGTCCTTGATGAGCGCCTCGGTCTTGCGCGCGGACTCCTTGGAGCGCAGCGCGAGCCCGCGGACCTCCTCCGCGACGACCGCGAAGCCCCGGCCGGCCTCCCCCGCCCGCGCCGCCTCGACCGCTGCGTTGAGCGCCAGCAGGTTCGTCTGGAACGCGATCTCGTTGATGTCCCGGATGATCGCCGCCGTGCCCTCCGCCGACGCGCGGATCTGCTCCATGGAGGTGCCCAGCTGCGCCATCGCACGATCCCCGTCGTCCGAGAGCGCGCGGGCCCGATCCGTCAGCGCGCTCGCCTGCGCCGCGCTGGTGGAGTTCGCAGTCGTCAACGTCGCGAGCGCATCGACGCTGCCGGCGGTCTCCGCGAGCGCCTGCGCCTGCTCGCTGGCGCCCTGCGCGACGGCCTGACTCGACGACGCGATCTGCCCCGAGGCGCCCGCGACCTGCGTCACCGCCGTGCGCACCTGACCGAGGCCGTCCTGCAGGTTCTCGACCGCCGTGTTGAGCGCGCTCTGGATGCGCGCGTAGTCGCCCGCATACGTGCCCTCCATCCGCACGGTGAGATCCCGCGCCGCCATCTTCTCCAGCGCCTGCGTCGCCGCGTCGATCGGGGTCACCATCGTGCCGATCACGTGGTTGAAGCCGGTGACCAGCTCGGCGAAGGCGCCCTGAAATTTCCCGGCGTCTCCACGGCGCGTGAGCTCGCCGGCTTCAGCCGCCCGCAGGAGCTGCCCCGTCTCCCCGAGCAGCCTCGCCAGCGTGTCGGAGGTCGCCGCGAAGGTGCGCGACAGTTCGTCCGCCTCCGACCGCGGCCGCACCCGCACGGAGAGATCGCCGCGGCCGAGCGCCGCCGCCGCGGTCGCCGTCTCCTGCAGATACCCGCGCAGCTGCTCCATCGACGCGACGACCGCGCCGAGCTCGTCGCGCGTGTCGTGCGTCATCTCGGCCGATACATCGCCGTCGGCGAGCTTCGAGAGCACCGCGGAGATCCTGCGCAGCGGGCGCGTCGCGACGAGGTGCATGTAGAGCCCGAAGCCGAGGCCCGCGAGCAGCGAGAGCAGCGAACAGAGCGCCATCTGGACGTAGACCCGCGAGGTCACGGCGAGGCCGGCGTCATGCAGCGCCGTGTTCCGGGCCGGAAAGCCCTGCGCGGTGTGCTCGAGCAGATCGAGCACCCGGTCCGCCTCCAGCGCCGCGCGCTCCGACGCCACGCCAGCTCGCGACCCCGGCCGCAGCGCCACGAACTGCGCGTCGCTCGCCGCGCGGAAGCTCTGCCAGGCTTCGGCGAGGGCGGCGGCCTCGGCCTGCTCGGCCGCCGTCGTCCGCTCGCCCCACGCCCGCTGCGCCCCCTCGAAGAGCCCCGCCGCCGCCAGCCGCGCCGCCTCATTCTCCGTCACCGACGCGAGATCCCCACGCACCAGCGCCCGCTCGGCCCGGTCGCCGTGCGCGAGCACCATGCCCACGGCGTTGGACATCTGCGCCACCTCGATCATCCGGGGCCCGAGCGTCGTCGTGCCCTCGTCGAGGTGGCCCTGCAGATCGGTCACCGCCATCGCCGCGAGCGCGAAGCCGAACGCCACGAGCGCGACCGTGCCGCCGCTCGCGACGACGACCTTGGTCGTGAGCGAAAAGAGGGGGGAGATCGACCCGCCTTCGTGAAGCGCTGCGCTCACCACACCCTCCGCTCGGCCGTACGACCCCGGGGCGCGACGCCAGACCGCCGCGCCCCGGAACGTATGCGCCTGCTCAGAACTCCGAGAAGATCGGATCTTCGTCGAACGGGATCGCCGGCTTGCCGT
>CAYHCR010000035.1:0-11866 GCA_964354895.1 uncultured Myxococcales bacterium
CCCCGCCGCCGTCGCCCTTGTTGGCGCCGTCGTCGTCACAGGCCGCGAGGCCCAGCGCCGCGGTCAACGCCCCGACGTAGATGAAGTTACGCATTGCATTCCCTCCCGGGAGGTTAGTCGTCGGCGGAACCTACACCGGCCGCCTGCCCCGTGGAAACCTCCCGCTTACACCCGCAGTCCTGCGCGCCCCGGCGCGTTGACGACCCGGCGTCTGCGTGCGAACAAACGGCCCCATGCACACGCTCGCTCGCCTCCTGCTGACCCTCTCGCTCGCCCTCTCCTTCGGAGCCGGCTGCGCCACCGAGAAGCCCAAGCCCACGCCGGATCAGGTGAAGAAGCGCCCGGCCGTCGTGCTCGCCGAGGTCGAGCTGACCGGCTCCAACGCCGACGCCACGGGCGATCTCAAGGCGCGGCTGCGCGGGATCCTGCGGGAGAAGCTCGCCAGCGAAGGGCTCAACGTCGTCGACGACGCGAAGGGCCTCGAGAAGGCCGCCGAGCTCGTCGTGAAGATCAACGTCACCTACTACGGCATGGACGGGGTCAGCTCGCAGGCCGTGCTCGACGTGAAGAAGGGCGAGAACGTCGCCGCGAGCTTCGAGCACGTGACGGGCACGAACCCGCGCGAGGGCGAGGGCAAGCAGAACTTCTCCCTCGAGCCCTCCACGGCCGAGTACGCGCAGCACCTCGCCGAGGTGCTCTCGGCAAAGCTGCTCGCCTCGACGCAGGGCGCGGCGCTCACCGCCGACTGACGCTGCCGCCTCCGCCCGGAGCGAACGGCCCTTGCGGACTCACGGCCCGACCTGCGCGAGGCACAGGGCGTTGGAGGCGTGGCCGGCCCGATCGCGCAGCTGCACGGCGACGGACTCGAGGCGCTCCTGCGGCCCGACGCAGAGCGAGAAGGCGAGCACGCCCGTCGCCGGATCCAGCGGCTCGATCGCATACGGGGTGATCCCGGTGCCGTCCGCGAGTCGGAGCTCGACCGCCTCGAACAGGACGGCGGGCGAGGTCGGCAGGTCACCGTCGGGATCCCAGACGTAGACCTGCGCTCCGCACGCGAGCTCCGTCGTCCCGCAGCGGCCGTTCGCGAGGCAGCTCGCCTCCGTCGCCGGATCGAGGTCGAGCGCGAACGGGCCGTAGAGGATCGGTCCCGAGGGGTCCATCGCCGGCGCGGCTCGGGCGGCGGCGCAGGCGTTGAACTCGTCGCCCGCGAGCGTGCCGTAGCACCGCCCGTCCGTCGCGCAGAAGGCGCCGAACGGGTAGCAGTCCGCGATCGCGGCGCAGACCGGTCGGCAGGTGCCGACGGCGTCGTGGTCGAGCCCCTCGGCGCACGGCACGGAGCGCGCGCACGTCGGGTCGTCGAGGCAGAGCGGGGCGGGCAGCACGTCGCAGCAGCGCTCGTCGCCTTCGCCGCAGTCGGCGTCCCCCGCGCACGAGGCGTGGCAGCGACGGTCGATCGCGAGCGCCTGACCCGGGCCGCAGGTCGGCAGGGTGCACGCCTCCTCCTCCACGCAGGCCCGCCGCTCCGTCGGCTCGAAGGACGCGACGCAGCAGAGCGCGCCGGCGGGGCAGTCGCGGTCGAGCTCGCAGCGAAGGAAGCAGGCGCCGGACGCCGCGTCGCACCGCTCGCGCTCCTCGGGGCAGTCGTCGTCGGAGCGGCACGCCCCGCACTCGCCCGAGGGACAGGGATCGCTCCAGAGCTCGAGGTCGAGGCAGCCGCCGAGGCACCCGGTCGCCCCGCAGGTGAGCAGCAATGCCGTCGCAAGTCCGGTCCGCATGACGCCTCACGCCGACCTCCAGGCGGGCCGGCCGGAAAGCTTCGCGCGCCGCGCCTCCGGCGTAAAGATGCGCGGCGCGTCTCTCCCGTCGCGGCGCCTCAGAGCCCGCAGCGCGCCAGCTCGCTGACGACCTCGTCCGCCGCGTCCAGCAATCCTTCCCGGGTCAGGTCCGGCGCGATCCGCGCGACGAGCTTCAGATCCGGCGTGAGCCTCCACCGACCGACCGACGGCTTCTGCACCTTGCCCTTCGCCGCCGGCTTGCCCTCGGCCGTCGCGACGAGCGCGGCGAGCTTCGCCGGATCGAGCAGCGGATCCGGCCCGAGCGTCAGCACGAGCCGCGCGGGCCCCGCCTCCATCGCGCGCACCCGCAGCGTGCGCAGCGCCGCCTTGATCGACATCACGCGGCAGAGCGCGTCGACCTCGGCGGTGGGCTGGCCGCAGAGATCCACGAGCTCCTCGCGGACCGCCTCGATCTCGGCCTCGGAGTTCGCCTGGCTGAGCTTCTTGTAGAAGAGCAGCCGCTGGTGCACGTCCGGCAGGTAGTCGTCGGGCAGGAACGCAGGCACCGGCAGGCTCACCTCCGGATCGACCGTGTTCTTCGGCGGCTCGCCCTTGAGCTCACGCACCGCCTCGTCGAGCAGCTCTGCGTAGAGTTCGAAGCCGACCGCCTCGATCTGCCCGGACTGCTTCTCGCCGAGCAGGTGGCCGGCGCCGCGGATCTCCAGATCGTGCGAGGCGATCTGAAAGCCCGCGCCGAGCTCGGAGAACTGCTGCAGGACTTCCAGGCGCCGCTGCGCGTCCTTCGTCACCTGCCGCTTCGCCGGCACGAGCAGGTAGGCGTACGCGCGCTCGCTGGAGCGGCCGACGCGCCCGCGCAGCTGGTAGAGCTGGCTCAGGCCGAAGGTGTCCGCGCGGTTGACGATGATCGTGTTGGCGTTCGGGATGTCGAGGCCGCTCTCGATGATCGTGGTGCAGAGCAGCACGTCGAGCCGCTTGTCGATGAAGCTCGAGATGACGTTCTCGAGCACGTGATCGTGCATCTGGCCGTGGCCGACGCCGATGTTCACCTCCGGCACGAGCTCGCGCAGGAAGCGCTCCATCGCGCCGATCGACTGCACGCGGTTGTGCACGAAGAAGGTCTGCCCGCCGCGCGCCTTCTCCCGGAGGATCGCCTCGCGCAGCTCGGCCGGCGCGAATTTCATGACGAACGTGCGGATCGCGCGCCGGTCCGCGGGCGCGGTGTTGATGATCGAGAGATCCCGCACGCCGCCCATCGACATGTGCAGCGTGCGCGGGATCGGCGTCGCCGTCAGCGTGAGCACGTCGACCTCGGCCCGGAACTTCTTGAGGCGCTCCTTCTGCTTCACGCCGAATTTCTGCTCCTCGTCGACGATCACGAGCCCGAGGTCCTTGAACACGACGGCGGTCGCGAGCAGCGCGTGCGTGCCGATCACGACGTCGATCTTCCCGTCGGCCGCCGCCTGGAGCACCGCCTTGTTCTCGGCCGGCTCGCGCAGCGAGCTGAGCCAGTCGATCCGGACCGGGTAGGGCGCGAAGCGCTTGCAGAAGCTGCGGAAGTGCTGCAGCGCGAGGATCGTCGTCGGCACGAGCACCGCCACCTGCTTCTTGCCGAGCACGGCGAGGAACGCCGCCCGCATCGCGACCTCGGTCTTGCCGTAGCCGACGTCGCCGCAGACGAGCCGGTCCATCGGCTTGCCGCTCGCCATGTCCTCGAGCAGCGCGTCGATCGCCTTCTGCTGGTCGGGCGTCTCCTCCCACGGAAAATCGTCCTCGAACTGCCGGTACATGTCGTCCGGCGGCGGGTACGAGATCCCCGGGTGCGCCTTGCGGCGGGCGTAGAGATCGAGCAGCTCTGCGGCCATCTTGAGCAGCTCGTCCTTGACCTTCTTCTTGGTCTTCTCCCAGCTCTGCGAGCCGAGCGTGTCCAGGCGCGCGGTCTGCGGGGCGCCGACGAATTTCTGGATCTGCCGCAGCTTCGCGACCGGCAGGAAGAGCTTGTCGCGGCCCTGGAAGTGCAGCTCCAGGAAGTCGCCCTCGACGCCCAGGAAATTCATCTTCTTGAGGCCGACGTAGCGGCACACGCCGAAGTCGACGTGCACGCAGAGATCGCCCTCGTTGAGCTCGCGGAAGGCGGCGACGAAGGGGAGGTCGTTGCGCTTGAGGCGGGCGCGCTTGGGGCGCTGCCGGTGGCCGAGGATCTCCTCGTCCGAGTAGACGACGAAGCCCTCGCTCGGAGAGAGGAACCCGCCGGTGAGCAGGCCCGGGACCAGCGTGACGTGGGTGGCGGGCTCCCAGAGCGAGCGCGGATCGTCGGGCAGTCCGCCCTCGTGCATGCGCACCGTGAGCCGCCGCTCGCGCAGCATCCGGCGCAGCTTGTCGCTCTGCGACGGCGAGCTCGACGCGATGAGGCTCGTGACGCCGCGCTCCCGCGAGCGCTTGAGGCGCTCGACGAGCGGGGTCAACGCGCCGGTCTCCCCGACGTGGGCCTCGATCTCCTGCCGCAGCTCGGCGGTCGGCAGCCCGTCGAAGCGCACCGGCTCCGCGCCGCCGGGTGACCCCATCCAGAGCTGGTGCAGCTCGATCCGCGTGCGATCGCCCAGCTTCTCGGGCAGCTCTGCGCGCGGCACGAAGTAGGCGGCCGGCTCGAGGCAGAGCTCGGCCTTCGCGCTCGCTGCGGCGAACTCGCGGGCGAGCGTCGCCTCGAGCCCCTCGAGCTCCCGATCGATCGCGACCGGATCGTCGTAGAGCAGCAGCGCGTCTTTGGGCAGGTGGTCGGTCACCGGCGAGAGGCCGCCCGCATAGAAGCCGGGCAGCAAGGCGTCCAGCCCGAACGCCGGCACGCTCTCCTGGATCGCGTCGAGCAGCTCGCGCACCTTGGAGGTCGGGCGGTTCACTCGATCTGCGGCGGCGCGCACCGAGCGCATGCCCTCCGCCTTCGTCGCGTCCGAGAAGAGCAGCTCGCGGGCCGGCGGCAGGTAGGCCTGCTGCAGCGCGCGCGCGGTCCGCTGCGTCGCCGGGTCGAAGAGCCGCAGCGACTCGACCTCGTCACCGAAGAGCTCGATGCGGATCGGGAGCGGGTAGACCGGCGAGTGGACGTCGACGATCGAGCCCCGCACCGCAAAGCTGCCCGGGTCCTCGACGAGCGGGACCGACTGGTAGCCGAGCTGTACGAGCCGGCGCGCGAGCTTGTCGCGATCGATCGTGACGCCGACGCCGATCAGCTCCGAGTGCAGGTCGAGCATCGCGGCGGGCAGCACGCGCCGCACGAGCGCCGCGGCCGAGAGCACCACGACCGGCACCGTGCGCCCCTGCTGCAGGAGGCAGAGCGCCGCCAGGCGATCGAGCTCCGTGCCCCGATCCGGCGAGAGCCCGTCGTAGGGCCGCGTCTCGTCCGCCGGCAGCCGCAGCACGCGCGTCTCTTCGCCCTCGCCCCGGCCGCCGAGGAAGAACGCCGCGTCGTCCGCCGCGTGCTCCGCGCTCTCCTCGTCGTGCGTGACGAGGACCACCGTCCGGCCCGTGGCGCGGTGCAGCTTTGCCGCGAGGTGACCGCGCAGGCCCGTCTTCACGTTCATCACCGGGATCACGCCGCCGGCGGCGACGCGGGCGAGGAGCCTCGGGAGGGCGGACGGATCGGACACTCGGACACCTCTGCAAGCGTAGACGCACACGACCGCCCGCGCCGGGCGACCGCGGCGGGGACGACTCGAGGAGGAGGCGTGTTACCGCCGCCGGTCACGCGAGGCAAAGCCCGCGCGGGGGCGGGTTCCAGCCGGACGAGGGGTCAGTACGGCAGGACGCCGCGCCGCTCGAGGGCTGCGTCGAAGCGGTCTCCGAAGACGCCGCGGGCGTGCGCCTCCTGTCCGGTGCTCGTCCAGCCGGCGGCGAAGTGTCCCGCGCCGTCGGAGGCGAGCTTGGGCTCCATCTGGGCCGAGGCCTCGTGGCGGCCGAGGCGCGTGGGAGCGCCCAGGGGTGCGCCGCCTCCGTCGAACCAGCGCACGAACACCAGCGACTGCGTCGCCGCCCCGTCTTCGTCACCGCGCCCGTCGTCGTCCTTCCAGACGACGCCGACGCGAGGACCGCTCCGCGCGACGCCGACCGAGTAGATCCAGGAGGGCGCCTCGGCGTCGACCCGGATCGGCTGCGTCGTGGCGGTGCCGTCCGCGTCGAAGAGCCGCACGAACGCGCCGGGCCCACCGCCGAGGCCGTCGTTCGCCTGCGCGTACCACGCCACGGCGAGCGCGCCCGTCGCGCGATCGACGCCCAGCGAGAGCCTGATGTCGTTCGCGCCGGGCGGGGCCGGGTGGACGTCCTCGACCGCAGACGGGCGCAGCACGGCGTCGTAGCGGCGCAGCTTCACCTGCTTCCCGCCCGGCACCCGCGCGCTCCAGGCGACCGAGAAGCGCCCGTCCTCGTCCGCGGCGACGTCGAACGTGTCCGGCAGCTCGTTGAACTCGTGCGTCAGATCGAGGGCGATCGCCGAGAGGGGCTCGACCGAGAGGCGCCCGTCGTGATCGGTGAGCCAGGCGCCGCGGAGCGCCTTGTTGAACGGATCGGCGGCGGTGTCCCCGCAGCACTCGCCCCACACGACGAGCATCCGCGTCCGCCCGTCGCCGTCCGGCTCCGCGATCGCCACGCGGGGGGCCGTGACGAGCTGGAGCCCGTCAGCCGAGACGGGGAGCTCGTAGTCGCGCGGCTCGCCGTCCGCGTCGAAGAGCCGCGCGCGGACGTCCATCTGCCACTCGTTCATCCAGACGACCACGAACGATCCGTCGGCGCGGACGGCGACGTCGGGGTGGTGCTGGTCGATGCCGAGCACCGAGTTGATCGCGAGCTCCGGCCCGACCGGCGCGCCCGTCGCGGCAAAGCGCTGACCGCGGATCCCTCGACCTTCGCCGTCGAGCCCGGTCCAGACGTAGACGACCTCGCCCGCGGCGCCCATGCCGACGGCGACCTCCTGCTGGTCGTCGATGAAGGCGGTGTTCACCTGGAACTCGCTGAGCTGGCAGCCGAAGCAGCCGTTCCACTCGTAGACCGCGCCGAGATCGCAGGCCTCGCGGGCGAGCTCGTTCGTGACGCCATCGCCGCAGGCAGGCTCCGTGCAGTCGAGCTCGCAGGTCGCGGTCTGCGCGCCCCCGGCGTCGCAGCGCTCGAGGCCGGCGGGTGTCGCCCGGCGCGCGCCGTCGCCGCACACCGCGAGCCGGCAGCGGCCGTCCGCGCCGGCGAGGCAGCCGTCGTCGTCGGCCGCGTTCCCGTCGTCGCAAGGCTCGCCGGCGGAGAAGTTCTGCACCCCGTCCCCGCACTCGACGGGCGTGCAGTCGAGGTCGCACTGCGGCGACTCGCCGCCGTCGTCGCAGCCCTCACCGTCCGTCGTGACCGCGTTGCCGCAGGCGGTCACCGTGCAATTGGAGTCGCAACCGTCTCCGTCCGCCGCGTTGGCGTCGTCGCAGCCCTCGGTCGGCGCGACGACCCCGTTGCCGCAGCCGGAAGGAGTGCAGTTGCTGTCGCAGCCATCTCCCTCGATCCGGTTGCCGTCGTCACAGCGCTCGTCGTCGGCCACGACGCCGTTGCCGCAGGCGCCGGGCGCGGGCGGCGTCGGCGTCGCGGGCAGCGTCAGCTCGCGGGAGCAACCCCCGAGCGCGACGAGCAGCAGCAGCCAGACGAGCGAGAGCGGGCCGGGACGAGCGACGTTGGACGCACGCATGGCACGAACAGAGCACGGATGTCGCGAGGCTGTCGCGCGCCAGTCCGGCGCGCTTCACCGCCGGACGAGGAACCCCTCCGCGAGGAACGCGAGCACCCCGAGCAGGAGCAGCACCGAGTAGAGCGGCGTCTGCGTCGTGCGATCCGCGCTCTCCGTGGCGATCTCCACCTTCGCGCCGCCGGCCATCGCGGCCAGCTCTGCAGGCTGCAGCCGCGTCGGATCGCTCTCGCGCGGATCGACGTGGGCGGCGAACGCCAGCTCCCAGAGCTCCCGATCCGACGTCTCTCCGGCAAACCTGCCCCGCGGGAGCCAGACGCCCGGCACGTCGATCTCCGCGAGCAACGGCGGCGCGTCGGAGCGCCGCTGCACCGCGCGGGGCTGGCCGTCCGGCGCGATCACCTCGGCCAGCGTCGCGCCTGCGGGCAGCACGATCGGATAGGCGGCGCCGACCACCGCGTCAGGCGGCGGGACGGCCTCGAGCGATCGAGAGAGGTGCGCGGCCGCCTGCTGCAACGCGGGCAGGAAGGAGGTCTGGATCGGCCAGTCGCTCCAGTCGCGATCGACCGTCGAGGTGAAGAGCAGCACGCGGCCGAGGCCGAGCTGCTTCTCCACGAACGCGGGGGCGCCGTCGTCGAAGCTCGCGAGCACCTTTGCGCCGTCGTCGTCGCGGCCGGGCTGCAGCAGAAAATAGCGGTAGGTGCGCGTCGCGGTGAGGCCCTCGCGGCCGACGCCGGTGAAGACCTGCAGCACCGGGTGCGTGACGTCGATCGAGACGATGCGTGCGGGCGGCAGGTCTTCGCGACCGCGCTCGCCGGCCTGCTTGGGCAGGTGCAGCGGGCGCGGCAGCAGCGGCCCCATCGCGGCGTTGAAGGCGTCCGCCTCGATCGAGTCGCCGAGCGACACGAAGAGCCCGCCGCCCTGCTCGACGAAGGGCTGCAGCCGCGCGAGCTTGTCGCTGGCGCGGACGTTCAGAAGAAAAACGAGATCGAACGCGGCGAGGTCGGTCGTCGCGAAGGTCTCCGGATCGACCGTGGTGAGCGCGATCGGGCTCGCGCCGCGCATCTTGAGCGCCGCCTCGACGAAGAACGCCTCGTCGCGGATCCGCTGGCTGCTCGGGCCACCGTTGACGACGAGCGCGCGCAGATCGCGCGGCACGCGCGCCACGAAGGCCCGCGTGTCGTCCGCGACGAGGCCGTCGTGCGTGAGCACGATCCGCCCGCCGAACGCGCCGCCCCGCGGAAAGCGATGCTGGAGCTCCTTGGTCGCGGCGCCGCCGGGCGGGAGCTGCAGGAGGGTCAGCGCCTCGATCTCCTCGCCCACGTGCAGCTCTGCCGCGTGATCCGCGAGCGCCTCGCCGCCGAAGGAGCGCGCGGTGAAGTCGATCGTCCGGCCGCGCGGCCCGAGCGCCGGCGCCGGCCCCGTGCGCAGCTCCGTCACCGCCGCGTTGGACAGCGCTGCGCCGTCGGCCGCGTCCACGAACGTCAGCTCCGGCCGGACCTCGCCCTGCGGCGTCTGCACGACCGGCGGCGGCGCGTCGACGCGGAGCGCCGAGGCCTGCAGGTCGGAGAAGATCACGATGCGTTTGCCGGGCAGCGGGCTCTCACCGAGCGCCAGCGCCGCCGCAGAGAGGCACGTGGAGAGGTCCGCGGCGCGCAGCGTGGGCAGCGCGTCGTCGAGCAGCCCGCGCGCGGCCCCGCGATCGAACGACGGCGGCGAGGCGACCGGCGGCCGCCCGTCACAGAGCACCACCGAGACCGGCTCCTCCGGAGAGAGCGCGGCGAGCGCGGCGCGCGCGTCCTTCTGGGCCCGGGAGAAGAGGCTCCTGCCGTCGAGCACGTGGTTCATCGACATCGACGCGTCGAGCACCAGCGCGGTCGCCGTCGGTCCACGAGGCGCCGCCGCCGCCGATGCCTCCGACGCGAAGCGCGGCCGCCCGAGCGCGAGCGGCAGCAGCAGCAGCAGCAGCACCCGCGCGAGCAGCAGCAGCAGCCGCTTGAGCCGCAGGCTGCGCACGTTCTTGCGCTGGGACCTGCGCACCAGCTCGATCGCGGGGAAGGGCACCGGCCGCGGCCTGCGGCGCTGCAGCAGGTGGATGAGGATCGGCAGCGACGCCGCGAAGGCGCCGAGCGCGAGCAGCGGGTTCTGGAAGACCAGCGCGCCCACGCGGGATCAGCCCTTCGCCCGGCGCGCCAGGAACTTGAGCAGCAGCCGGTCCATCGGCGCGTCGGTCCGCACCAGCTCGTACTCGACGTCGGCGCTCCTGCACGCGGCCTGTGCCCGCCCGCAGAGCTGCCCGATCTCCTCGAGGTACGCCTCGCGGATCGAGCGCGGGTCGACCTCCAGCTCCTCTTCGCCTTCGGTGCCCAGAAAGCGCGTCGAGTCTTCGTAGGGAAAGTCGAGCTCGTGCGGATCCAGCAGGTGAAAGAGCGAGACGTCGTTGCGGCGCCGCCGCAGATCCGTCAGCCGCTCGATCGCGCCCGGCTTCAGATCGAGCAGATCGCTCACGATGAAGATCGCCGCCCGCCGCCGCGCCCGCTCCGCCACCAGCTCCGCGACCGCGCCCAGATCCGTCGGCCCGTCGCCGCGCGTCGCCTCGAGCCGCGCCACGATCGCCGGCAGGTGCGAGAGCGCCGCCCGCGGAGGCAGCAGCTCCGGCTTGTCCCCGCGCGCGAGCACGAGCCCCACCGCGTCCTGCTGCCGGATGAGCAGATGTGCAAGAGACGCGATCAGCGTGGCGCCATATTCGAGCTTCGTGAGCGGCGCGCCGCCCTTCCAGGCCATCGAGCCCGAGACATCCAGCACGAGGAAGGCCCGCAGGTTCGTCTCGTGCTCGTAGCGCTTCACGAGCAGCCGATCCGTCCGGGCGTAGGCCTTCCAGTCGATGCGCCGCAGCTCGTCGCCGGGCGCGTAGGCCTTGTGCTCCGCGAACTCGACGCTCTGCCCCTGGTGCGGCGAGCGGTGCAGGCCCGAGAGCAGGCCCTCGACCACGGCGCGCGCGCGCAGCTGCACGCTGCCGAGCCGCGCGAGCACCGCCGGATCGAGCACGCCCGCCAATCAGCGCCCCGCGCTCTGCAGCACGTGATCGACGATGCGGCCGGCGTCCATCCCCTCCGCCTCCGCGGTGAAATTGGGCAGCACGCGGTGCACGAGCACCGGCCTCGCCATCGCCTTCACGTCGTCGATCTCCGCGGCGAAGCGGCCGTGCAGCACCGCGCGCGCCTTCGCGGCGACGATCAGGAACTGGCTCGCGCGGGGGCCGGCGCCGTAGCTGACATACTTGCGCACGAGCTCCGGCGCGTCGCCCTCCTTGGGCCGCGTGCGGCGCGCGAGCGAGACGGCGTACTGGATCGTCTCGTCGGAGACCGGCACCCGCAGCACGAGCTCCTGCATCGCCAGGATCTGCGCAGGTCCGAGCACCTTGTGCAGCGGCGCCGGGACCGGCCCGGTCGTCGAGCGCACGACGCGGACCTCCTCCTCGAAGCTCGGATAGCCGACGTCCACGAGGAACATGAAGCGATCGAGCTGCGCCTCGGGCAGCGGGTAGGTGCCCTCCTGCTCGATCGGGTTCTGCGTCGCCAGGACGAAGAACGGCTTCTGCAGCTCGTGGCGGCGGCCGGCGACGGTGACCTGGTACTCCTGCATCGCCTCGAGCAGCGCCGCCTGCGTCTTCGGCGGCGTGCGGTTGATCTCGTCGGCGAGGATCACGTTGCTGAAGATCGGACCCGGGAGGAACTTGAACTCGCGCCGGCCGCTGGCCTTGTCCTCCTGGATGATCTCGGTGCCGGTGATGTCGCTCGGCATCAGGTCGGGCGTGAACTGGATGCGGCTGAAGCCGAGCGACAGCACGCGCGACAGGGTCGAGATCACCAGCGTCTTGGCGAGGCCGGGCACGCCGACCAGCAGGCAGTGGCCGCGGCAGAACAGCGCCATGAACAACTCGTCGACGACGTGGTCCTGGCCGACGATGACCTTGCGGATCTCGTCCTTCACCGCGGCGTAGGCGCGGCGGAGCTTTTCGACCTGTTCGAGATCCTGTGGCGTGGCTTCAGTGCTCATGGCGGTTGCTGGTGATCGTGGTCGCGGACGGCGAAGGGCGTTGGCGGGTTCGTGCGGCAGTCGTCAGGTCGGACGCGTCCGACGATTGCTTCGGCTTCATCTTCCGGCGTCCGACGGCGGCTGGGCGCCCGGGGTCGGCGGGCTGTCCTCGCCGGGCTCCGGCGGGGTCACCTTCGACGCGCGTTCGGGGTAGGTTGCGCAAAGTTCGTAGGGCGTGAAGCCGCGCTGGTCGATGGCGACCAGCAGGGCCTGCAGGTCGTAGTGGGCGTTCGGCCCGACGCCCAGTCGCGCCTGTTGGATCGCGCCGTCTTAG
>CAYHCR010000036.1:0-11855 GCA_964354895.1 uncultured Myxococcales bacterium
GCGCTCTCGCTGCTCGATCAGCTCGTCTCGTCGGCGGGGCTGCAGGTCCCGGACGCGGCCGTCGAGGAGGCGCTCGGGATCGTCGACCGCACGGCCGTCCTCACGCTCGCCGGCGCGCTGATCGGCCGGGACGGGAAGCGGCTGCTCGAGGAGCTCGCAAAGCTGCACGATCGTGGCGTCGAGCCGAAGCGGATCGCGGAGGCGCTCGCCGAGGTGCTGCGGGATCTGCTCGTGACCCGCACCGTCGCCGCCCCCGCCGATCGCAGCGACGGCGAGCGCGCGGAGCTCGAGGCGCTCGCGGCGAAGACGGAGCCCGCGCAGCTCGCGCGCCTCTTCGATCTGGTCCACGGCAGCCTGCGGGACATCCAGCTCGCCGCGCAGCCGCGCCTCTCGCTCGAGGTGGCGCTGCTGACCGGCGTACACCTCGCGCCGTCGCAGGGGATCGCCGAGCTCGCCGCGCGCCTCGAGGCGCTCGCGGGCCCGGCCCGCGCCGTACCTGCGAAGCTTCCTCCCACGGCCCCCCGCGCCGCGCCGCCGCGCCCGGTGGCCGGTCGCGAGGCCTCCTCCCGCCCGTCCGTCGAGGCGCCGCCGGCGTCCGACGACGAGGAGCCCGGAGAGCCCGAGCCCGTGGCGAGGCCCGCACGCACCTTCGCGAAGGAGACCTCGCCCGGCGGCTGCGCGACCGGCGAGTGTCTGCCGCCGATCGCCGACCCGTCCGAGCGGTGGCGCGCCGCGCTCGCCGAGCTGCGCAAGCGCGATCCGATGCTCGCCGTGATGCTCGCCGAGGGGCGCCTCGAGGCGTGGGACGCCGCAGAACTGCGCCTCGGGTTCGGCAGGGAGAAGGCGTTCCACCGCGCGCAGCTCTCGGGTCCGTCGCGCGGCAAGGTCGAGGGCCAGCTCTGCGAGATCCTCGGCACGCCGGTGAAATTCAGCGCGGTCGAGGCGGCCGCCGACGCGCCCGTCAGCGTCGCAGAGGAGAAGCGCCGCGCCACCGACCAGCGCGCGCGTGAGCTGCGCAAGGCGGCCAGCGAGAGCGGCGCGGTGCAGAAGATCCAGGCGCTGTTCGGCGCCGACATCGAAGAGATCGAGGTTCTTCCCCAGGACCCGTAGCGGGCGCGCTCGCGCCGCAGGAGTGACCCATGGCCGGTTTCGACTTCAACACGCTGATGCGGCAGGTCCGGAAGATGCAGGAGGAGGCGAAGAAGAAGCAGGACGAGCTCGCCGAGACCGTCCGGACGGAGGGCACCGCGGGCAACGGCGCGGTCAAGGTGGTGGTGAACGGGATGCGGGAGATCGTGGAGATCAAGCTCGACCCCAAGGTCGTCGATCCGGCCGACGTCGCCATGCTCGAGGACCTCGTGAAGGCGGCGTGCAACCAGGCGCTCGTCGAGGCCCGCAAGGCCTATGAGGCGGAGATGCAGAAGGTCGCGGGAGGATTGAAGATCCCCGGCCTCTCGATGTGATGGGGACCGCGGATCCCATCCAGCGGCTCGTGGCCGCCTTCGCGAAGCTGCCGGGCATCGGTGAGCGCAGCGCCCAGCGGCTCGCGTTCCACCTCCTCAAGGGCGAGCCCGGGGAGGCGCGAGCGCTCGCGTCGGCGATCGTCGACGTCACGGAGAAGGTCCGCCTCTGCTCGGTCTGCTGCACGCTGACCGAGCCGGACCCGTGCACGTTCTGCACGGATCTGCGGCGGGATGACCGCGTGATCTGCGTGGTCGAGGGCGTGCCCGACCTGATGGCGGTCGAGCGCACGCGCGAGTTCCGGGGGCGTTACCACGTGCTGCACGGCGCGCTCTCGCCGCTCGACGGGATCGGGCCGGACCGCCTCCGCGTGAAGGAGCTGCTGCTGCGGCTCGGCACGCCGCCCGAAGGTCGGGCCGCGGTGGACGAGGTGATCGTGGCGACCAACGCCGACGTCGAAGGTGAAGCGACGGCGCTCTATCTGACGAGGCTGCTCAAGCCGCTCGGCGTGCGCGTCTCGCGCATCGCGCAGGGCGTGCCGATGGGCGGCGATCTCGAGTACGCGGACCAGGTGACGCTCGCACGGGCGCTCACGGGCCGAAGGGAGCTGTGACGGTGGCCTTCGCGGCGGAGACGAAGGGCCTCTCGCGGCGCTACGGGCGCGCGTGGGCGCTCGTGCAGATCGACGTGCAGATCCCCCTCGGGCGCGCCTTGCTGCTCGCGGGGCGCAATGGCTCCGGCAAGTCGACGCTGCTCGGCGTGCTCGCCGGGGCGCTGCGCGCCGATCAGGGCACGGTGGTGGTCAACGGCTGCGACGTGAACCGCGATCGGACAGGTGTGCGACGCGCGACGGCGCTGCTCGGCCACGCCAGCTACCTCTACGAGCCGCTCTCGGCGCTCGAGAACCTGCGCATCGCCGCCTCGATGCTCGGCCGCCCCGAGTCGGACGCAAAGCTGCTCGAGCGGCTCGCGCAGGTCGGCCTCGAGCATCGGGCCCACGATCCGGTCGCGAACTTCTCCGCCGGCATGAAGAAGCGCGTCTCGATCGCGCGGCTGCGCCTGCAGCGACCGTCGCTGATGCTGCTCGACGAGCCCTACGCCGCGCTCGATCCGCAGGGCTTCCTGATGATCGACGCGCTCGTGCGCGAGGCGGTCGCCGCCGGCACCGCCGTCATCGTCGCCTCCCACGACCTCGCCCGCACCGCGCCCATGTGCCAGGACGGCATGATCCTCACCGCCGGCCGCGTGACGTTCCGCGGGACCGCCGCCGAGGTCGTCCATCGCCCCGAGCTCTCCGGCGCCGCCGAAGGTGCCGCATGATCTCTCTCCGCCCGTTCGTCGACGGAGCCCGCGCGTGAACATCTTCTTTGCCTCGCTCCGCAAGGACCTGCTGCTCGCGTGGCGCACCCGCGCGCAGATCTTCGCCGTCGCCGCGTTCGGCGCCGTCGGACTCCTGCTCTTCTCCTTCGCCGTCGGCCCGAACGCCGCGCTGCTGCGGCAGAACGCCGCGGGCTTCCTCTGGGTCGCGCTGCTCTTCTCGACCGCGCTCACGCTCGGCGAGGGCTTCCGCGTGGAGACCGAGCAGAAGGCCATGGAGGGCCTGCTGCTGCTGCCCGCGGACGCGCGCGCGATGTTCTACGGAAAGGCGCTCGCCACCGCCGCGCAGCTCGCCGCGGTCGGCATCGCCCAGCTCCCGTTCCTCGTGATCCTCTACGACGCGCCGCCCTCCGCGCTGCCGGCCCTCACGCTCGTGATCCTGCTCGGGTGCCTCGCGATCGCCGCGCCCGGCACGCTCTACGCCGCGATGAGCTCGCAGATCCGGGCGCAGGCCGTGCTCCTCCCGCTGCTCCTGTTCCCGCTCGTCGTGCCGGTGCTGCTGGCCGCCACCAAGGCGAGCGCGCTGCTGCTGCTGGGCGATCCGATGGGCGAGCTCTGGTCGTGGATCATGCTCCTGGGGATCTTCACCTCGATCTTCTGGTCGCTCGGCGGACTCCTCTTCGGCCCGATCCTCGAGGGCTGACCTCCCCGGATCTGCAAGGCTGGCGCGCCCGCGCAATTCCTGCGGGATAGCCGCTGTATTCCCCTTGAAATCTCTCAGGGTTTCGCGTCGGCCGCTCGCTTGCTAAGAGGCGTCTCCCGTTGCGACGGGATCTGAGGACCGCGACATGACCCGCTCCACGTTTGGAAAAGTCGGCTTCGGCCTGCTCGCCTTCGGCTTCGTGCTGCTGGGCATCGGCTCGGCGCTCGGCCTCTGGTGGGCGCCGCCCGAGCACTTCATGGGCAACGTCCAGAAGATCATGTACGTCCACGTCCCGAGCGCCTGGATCGCGCTGCTGAGCTTCACGTTCTCGTTCGGCTGCGCGCTGGTCTTCCTGTTCAAGCGCAAGTGGATCGCCGACGCGCTGCTGGAGGCCTCGATCGAGGTCGGCGTCGTGCTCTCGGGCCTGCTCTGCATCCAGGGCGCGATCTGGGCGAAGCCGACCTGGGGCGTCTGGTGGGCGTGGGATCCGCGCCTGACCACGATGGCCGTGCTGCTCGCGTCCTTCGTCGGGATCGTCGCGCTGCGTCGCTTCGTCGACGACCCGATCCGCCGCGCCGTCTGGGCCTCGGTCGCCGTGATCATCGCCTCCGCCAACGTGCCGATCGTCTATTTCTCAGTCAAATGGTGGAACTCGATGCACCAGCTGCAGAGCAACCCGCAGACCGTCGCCAAGCCGATGATCCTGCCGCTGCGGATCAACGCCTTCGCCATCCTCTTCATCGCCATCGGGCTCGTGCTGATCCGCGCCCGGGCCGCGACCTTGCGCCGGCGGTCGGAGCTCGCTCCCCCGCCGGCGGGGAGCCCCGCATGACCGGCGGAATCGTCCTGGGTGGTTGGGAGTTCGTGTACGCCGCCTACGGGATCTCGTTCGCCGTGCTGCTCGGGTACGCCGGGTACACGATCCATCGGTTGTCGACTGACGAGACGAAGGCTGCAGCGGAGGATCGGCGATGAGCGATCAGGACGTCACCAACGACAACGCAGGACCGGCGGTCCCGTCGAACACCAAGTGGTTCGCGCTCGGCGCGCTGCTCGTCGCCGGCGCCGGCTTCGCGCTGCTCGCGTTCGGCGGCCTCGGTGAGAACCTCGTCTACTACTGGGGCCCCAAGGAATTGCGCTCGGCCGGCGACAAGGCCTACGGCGCGCAGATCCGGCTCGGCGGCCAGGTGAAGCCCGGCACGATCCAGTTCGACGCCGGCTCGACCTCGCTGGACTTCGTGGTGACCGACAACGTCGCCGAGGTCCCCGTCCACTCCACCGGCGTGCCGCCGCAGATGTTCCGCGAGAACATCGGCGTCGTCGTCGAAGGCACCATGACCAAGGGCGGCGTCTTCACCTCGACGCGCCTGATGGTGTCGCACGGCAACGAGTACAAGGCGCCCAAGGCGGGCGAGAGCTACGAGGCGAAGGACCTGATCCTCTCCGCGCAGAGCGGCGAAGCGGGCGCGAAGTAATGGCCCTGCTCGGTCAGGCCCTCGTCCTCGCCGGCCTGCTCTTCGCGACGGTCGGCTCGATCCTCGGCTTCGCGGCCGGCTGGAAGAAGAGCGCGGAGGCGCAGCTCTGGGCGCGCCGCTGCGCCTACGCCTTCGCCGCGACGATGATCGCGGCCAACGCCGTCATGATCACGGCGCTGCTCACGCACGACTTCTCGGTCTCCTACGTCGCGCACGTCGGCAGCCGCTCGACGCCGGTCTGGGTGACGATCGTCTCGCTCTGGAGCTCGCTGGAAGGCTCGATCCTCTTCTGGGGCTTCGTCCTCGGCGTCTACATCGCCGCCGCGTCGTGGCACCTCTCCGGCAAGTACCCGGAGCACGAGGCCTACTCGACCGCCGTGATGCTCGCGTGCGGCATGTTCTTCAGCTTCCTGATCGCGGGCCCGGCCAATCCCTTCAAGGTCGTCGCGAGCCCGCCGATGGACGGCCCCGGTCCGAACGCGCTGCTGCAGAACCACATCCTGATGGTGGTGCATCCGCCGACGCTCTACGCGGGCTACGTCGGCATGGTCGTGCCGTTCTCCCTCGCCTGCTCGGCACTGCTGTCCGGCCGGCTCGGCAATGATTTCCTCAAGCCGCTGCGCCTCTGGCTGATGATCCCGTGGACGTTCCTCACGATCGGCATGGTGCTCGGCGGCTGGTGGGCCTACGAGGTCCTCGGTTGGGGCGGCTACTGGGCGTGGGATCCGGTCGAGAACGCGAGCTTCCTGCCGTGGTTGACGGCGACGGCGGCGGTGCACTCGGCGCTCGTGACCGAGCGGCGCGGCGTGCTCAAGGGCTGGACCGCGGCGCTCGTGATGAGCACCTTCCTGCTCACGATCCTCGGCACGTTCATGACGCGCTCGGGCGTCTTCAACTCGGTGCACTCCTTCACGCAGAGCGACATCGGCCCGACGTTCCTGGCGTTCCTCGCGGTCCTGCTCGTCGCGAGCGTGCTGCTGCTCGCCTTCCGCATGGGCGCCCTCGAGGCCGACGGCCGGATCCCCGGCACCTTCAGCCGCGAGGCGATGGTGCTCGGCAACAACCTCGTCTTCGTGCTGCTGACGTTTGCGGTGCTGCTCGGCACCGTCTTCCCGCTCGTCGTCGAGGCCGTCGAAGGCCGCCAGATCAGCGTCGGCGAGCCCTACTTCAACCGCTTCTCCGTGCCGCTCGGCATCTCGATCCTCTTCCTGATGGGCATCGGCCCGGCCCTGCCGTGGGGTCGCGCGACGCCCGCGGAGGCCCTGCGTCGGCTCGCGCCTCCGCTCCTCAGCGGCGTCGTCCTGGCCGGGGGTGCGTTCGCGTTCGGGGTGCGCGGCGTCGGGCTGCTCGCGACGTTCCTCTGCGCGGGCTACGCCCTCCACGTCACGATCGGCGAGGCGCTGCTGCCGGTCCGCCAGCAGATGTCGGGGGGGAAGAAGAGCTTCGGCGAGGCGCTGGCAAACCTGCTCGGTCCCGGCCGTCGGCGGCTCGGCGCCTACATCGTGCATACGGGCGTCGCGGTCTCGATCATCGCGATCGGCGTCAGCTCTGCCTACAAGCTCACGACCGAAGCGACGCTCCGGATCGGCCAATCCACCTCCATCGGCGCCTACGAGCTGACCTTCACGGGCACCGAGTCGGTCCAGGAGTCGCACCGCCAGTCGACCATCGTGAAGATCGCGGTCAAGAAGGACGGCAAGCCTTCCGGCACGATCGAACCGCGCATGAACCACTACATGCGGGAGCGCTCGCCCATCGGGACGCCCGCCGTCGAGAGCTCGCTCGTCGAAGATCTCTACCTCTCGGTCATGAGCGTCGATGAGCGGACCGGCGTCGTCGGGCTGCGCGTCTTCGTCAACCCGATGGTCGCGTGGATCTGGATCGGCCTCTACATCATCACCTTCGGCGCGATCCTGGCGCTGCTGCCCGTCGGCGCCCGCAAGAAGGTCGCGGCGGAAGATCCGGCCCCGAGCGCCCCGCAGGAGGCGCCGCTCGCCCAGGCGCCGGCGGCGGCACGGACGGCGGACGGGAGCTCGACATGAGCGCGGACGGCAGCGCACCAGCGGCACTTCCGCATGTGTCCGCGCGGAAGGGCCCGCACTGGGGCGTGATGCTCGCGGGCCTCGCGGTCGTCGTGCCGCTGCTCGTGGTGCTGGGCCTCGGGTTCGGGCGCGATCCGCACGCGGTCCGCTCGCCGCTCGTCGGCCGCCCCGCGCCGCCCTTCACGCTGCCGGTGCATCGCGCCGAGACGACGACGATGTCTCTGGAGAGCTACCGCGGCAAGCCCGTCGTCGTGAACTTCTGGGCGACGTGGTGCGAGCCGTGCCGGCAGGAGCACGGCACGCTGCAGATGGCTGCGCAGCGGATGGGCTCCAACGTACAGTTCCTCGGCGTCGTCTACGAGGACACACCAGACAAGATCTCCGCGTTCCTCGATCGCCACGGCTCGGGTTATCCGGCGCTGATCGACGAGGGCGGCAAGACCGCGATCGCGTACGGCGTCGGCGGCGTGCCCGAGACCTTCTTCATCGACGCGGCCGGCACGATCGTCTCCAAATACAACGGCCCGCTCCCCCCCGCGACGCTCTTCGAGCGCGTCCGGCAGCTGCAGGAGGCGAAGTGAAGGCCCACGTGGTGCTCCTCGCAGCGTCGCTCCTCTGCGTCGCGGCGGTGGCGGGCGCGGTCGAGGCGCCGAGGCAGGCCGGCCTCCCGAACCCGATCACCGATCGCACGTTCGTCGCCGCCATGGTCGGCCAGCCCGCGCGGCCGCCGCTGACGGGGCAGCCGCTCGAGGACGAGACGGTCCGTATCGCAAAGCTGCTCCGCTGCCCGGTCTGTCAGGGCAGCACGGTCGCCGACTCGCCGAGCGAGACGGCGGTCAACATGAAGAACGAGGTGCGCGACCTCGTGAAGCAGGGCTTCGACGAGGAGCAGGTGCTGCAATACTTCGAGCTCTCCTACGGCGAGTTCGTCCGCCTCGAGCCCAAGAGCCACGGCATCGGCTGGATGGTGTGGGGGCTGCCGGCGCTGGGGCTCATCGGCGGCGCGATCGCGATCGGCTGGTCGCTGCGGCGCATGCAGCGCGCGCCGCTCGCGGGCGAGCCCGCGGCGACGCCCAACGACGTCGCCGCAGAGGTCGTCCCGCTGCCGGATGACGCAGAGCTTGCCTCGTACGTGAAGCAGGTCCGCCGCGCCGTGGGACTCTCGGAGGATGGCCGTGGGTGAGACGGAGACGAGCTGGGCGCCTGGCCTCGTGGTCCTGGGCGCCGGCCTCGTGGTCGGCGCGCTGCTGGCGCTGCGGGCGCGCGCAGGCACGCGGAAGATCTCGAAGAAGCAGGTGACGGAGCCGCTCGAGCTGCGCGACGCGCGCGCGATGCGGGACACGCGGCTCGAGCAGCTGCGGGAGCTCGCGGTCACGCGGCACAAGCTCGCGCCGGCGGTGGCGCGCGGCGAGCAGCTCCGGCTCGAGCGGGAGGCCGCCGAGGCCTGGCGCAAGCTGGACAAATACACGAAGACCGAACACAGGAAACACCCGGAGAAGAAGAGCGCCGAGGCCGCAGCCGCGCTCGCTGCGCCGACGCCGGGGCTCTTCGCGCGGTATCCGGCGGTCATCGGGCTCCTCGCGGGCCTGATCGGCGCGGGCTTCGTCTTCGCGCTGAAGACCGGGCTCGAGTCGGCCTCGTCCGCCCGCAACGGTGGAGGGATGACCGGCGGCACCTCCATCCCCGGCGGCCCACCAGCCGGCGGCGGCAGGCCTTCGATGGGCGGTAGCGCGCCCGCGGGCGGCTCGCCGGTCGACGCGGATCCCGAGGTCATCGCGCTGCGCAAGGCGGTCGAGGCGAACCCTGCGTCGCTCCCGGCAAAGCTCGATCTCGCGCAGGCGCTGCTCTACCGCGACGACTACATGGGCTCGTTCTCGTCGGCCCGCGAGGTGCTCGCGGTCGAGCCGGAGAACCCCCGCGCGCTGACCTACTCGGCCGTCGTGCGGCTCGCGATGGGGCAGGGCGAGGCCGCGCTCAAGATGCTCGACACCGCCGTCGCGCGCGATCCGACGCTGCTCGAGGCGCACGTGCACCGCGGCATCACGGCCTACCAGCTCGGCAAGTGGCAGACGGCGGTCGAGTCGTGGGACCTCGCGCTGAAGATGGCGCCCGAGGGCAAGGAGTCGATCGGCCACCTCCTCGAGGACGCGCGCAGCCGCGCCTCGGGGGGCCCCGGGACGATCGACCGGCCGCCGCCCGGCGCGACGGCCGCCGCGCACCCGCCCCCTGGCTCCGCCCCACCGCCCGGCATGGGAACACCGGCGCCGATGGCGATGGGCAACCCGCCGCCGCCGTCCGACCCGGCAAACCTTCCGCCCGAGACGATCCGCGGGACGGTCTCGCTCGATCCCGACGTCGCCGCGAGGGCGCCGCCCGGCGCGATCGTCTTCGTGTATGTCAGGCCCGATGGCGTCAGCGCGGGGCCGCCGACCGCGGCCAAACGCTTCCCGCTCGCGGCGCTGCCCGCCACCTTCGCGCTCGGGCCGCAGGACATCATGATCCAGGGCATGCCCTGGCCGGACAAAGTGCAGATCGACGCGCGGCTCGACGCCGACGGGGTCGCGACGACCAAGGATCCGAGCGATCCGACCGCGCGCGTGACGGGCATCGGTCCGGGCACGGCGGGGATCGCGCTTGTCGTGAAGTAGTCGCTCGTCGTGAGGGAGCCGCCGCGCCCGTCAGCGCGTCGGCACCGCGAGCACCGTCGCGCTGCCGCCGAGCCGTTCGGCGATCGCGTCGGTCGTCCGCAGCTCCACGGCGGCGGCCATCACGGCCTCGCCCGTGGTGCCCGGCGGCGCCAGCACGAACAGCAGAAGCGGCCCGCCCTCCGGCAGCGGCGGGCGCAGGCGCACGGGCAACGGCTTCGGCTCGCTCGTCGCGCGCAGCCCCGTCGGCACGACGTTCGCCGCGAGCGGTGAGATCCACGAGAGCGTGCCCTCGACGTCCTGCAGGACGAAGAGCGCGCCGCCGACCGGCGAGCGGTACGTGAACCGCACGATCGCGTCGCGTGGACAGTTGCGCAGGGTCCCCGCGGCGCCCGTCGGATCGAGCGGGCGGATCTGCGGCGGGGAGACGTTCGCGAGCTCGCACCAGCCGCGGATCGTGAAGCGTTGCGGCGTGGTCGGCGGTGGGGTCGGCGCTGGAGCGGTCGGCGAGGGGGGCGGCGCTGGCGCGGTCGGCGAGGGGGTCGCGGGCGCGGTCGGCGTCGGCGCGGGGGAGGGCGACGGCGCGGTCGGTGGCGAGGCCGTCGGCCAGAAGAGGCCCGCCGCGATCAGGCCCGCCGAGGCGAGCGCGACGATCAGCAGGGGCGCGAGGCCGGACGCGCGGGAGGTGGAGCCGCGGGAGGTGGGGTCGCGGGAGGTGGGGTCGCGGGAGGTCGAGTCGCTCACGCCCGCGAGTCTGCCGTCACCACGTCCCGCCGACCACCTTCAGCAGCGCGTTCTCACAAGGCCCCGCGAGCGGGATGGTCTTGCTCACGCGCCCGTGCACGGGGATCGCGGAGAGCTTGATCTCGTGGTTCTGGTCCGGGCACGCGAGCTCCACGACGACGTCGAGCGCCGAGCGCTCCGCCCGGCTCGTCACGATGATCTCCGCCGTCACCTTTCCGTCGCCGTGCTTCGTCACGCTGCCCGACGGCGTCATCCACGCGGAGAGATCGACGCGTCGGTCGTGCGGCTCCGGCCGCTCCAGCAGCGTCAGCTTGTGCGCCGCCGGATCGTGCGTCGTCACGAATTGGCTCGTCACGTTCAGCCCGAGCAGGCCCGAGACATCCTCCGACGCACACGTGTCGCAGACCGCGACCGTCACGCCCTCCACGATGTGTCCGCCGACCTGCACGCGCGGCACGATCGCGAGCCGGACCTCGTGGGCCCCCGTCGCCGCCTGCAGCGAGACCTTCGGCGCGTCGGGCCCCAGCGTCACGCCGAGCTTGCGGACCATCGCCTCCGGCAGCGTCGTGAAGGTCGCGCCGGTGTCCCACAGCATCCACGGCAGCTCGAGCTCGCCGTGGGAGCCCTCGAAGACGACCGGCACCCGCAGCGAATTGCCCTCGCCCTCATACTGAATCGTGCCGCCGCCGCTCGCTGGCTCCGGCGCAGCAGGTGGCGGCGCTGGCGGGGGCACCGGCGCGACGGCCACCGCTGGGGAAGGTGTGCTGATCAGCGGCGCGGCCGGCGCGGGCGGCGGCGCCACGGGGAGCGCAGGCCCTGGCGGGCGTTTGCCCTCGAACGCGTCGCCGCCGAGCAGCTGGTGCGCGACGTTCCCGAGCGCGCGCGCCGCCGGCCACGGCTCGCCGTCCTCCAGCGCCACGAACGCCACGCCGCGCGCGAAGGCCTCCGCGCGCTCGCCGGGGAACCAGACCGGCAGCGTCCCGACCAGCAGCAGCGACCAGATCCCCAGCGCGCCGCCGAGCGCCCACGGCCGGTACCGGACCAGGCCCGCGAGCCCGAGCGGCGGCAGGAGCGTCAGGGAGATCGCCGCGACGCCCGCCGTCACGGGGCTCGCGCCGCGCATCGCCGAGAGGCCGAGGATCGCCAGCAGCGCCAGCGACATCGGCAACAGGCTCGCGCCGAGCACGGCGAGGCCGATCCCCAGGCGCCGCCGGGAAGGGCGCTCGGGCTCCGAGTCGGGGAGGAAGGGGCTTCCGCTGGATCGTCGCATCGCCCCGAAGCCTACGCGGGATCCCCAGCCCAGGTTCCCACCCCTTGACGACCAGCCGGGAGCGCGTAGGTTGGCGGGGTACCACCAAGGCCCTTGAGGAGGGGCCGCAGCAGCCGTATCCCGTATGGGGGCGAAAAGGCTTCGACGGGGGAAGTGAGACTCGAGGCGCGTGCCGAGCTCGTCAGGGAAGCTCGTTAA
>CAYHCR010000037.1:0-11808 GCA_964354895.1 uncultured Myxococcales bacterium
AGACACCTGCACAGGTGCCCATCGCGGCCCAGGCCCCGGCACAGGTGCCCATCGCCCCGCCGCCACCGGCCGCGCCGTCGGAGCCCGTCCGCCCGACCGCGCCCTTCGAGCTCCGCGGCGATCCGCCCTCGGCGCTGCCCGGCCTCGAGGTCGCCGCGCGCGTCGTCATCCTCGGGTCGAGCGCGGTCACCTTCCGCCTCGCCTCCGCGATGCGCGCCGCCGGCGCCGAGGTCGCCGTCCCGCCGCCCGAGGAGCAGGCGCGCGCCGCCGCCGATCCGGGCTGGGCCGCCGAGCAGGCCGCGCTGCAGGGCGCGCTCGCGATCGCGACCGATCGCGCGCGACTGCTGGCGAGCCCCGATCTCGCCGATGTCTGCGCCGCCGTCGGCGTGCACCTCGTCGGAGGCGGGCAGGTCCACGCCCGGTTCCTCGCGAGCCGCATGGCGACGCGCCGCCTCGCCGCCGATCTCGGCATCCCGGTCGTCGAGGGCCTCTCCGCGGAGGACGCAGTGACCGCCGAGCAGGCGATGCGCGCCGGCCCCGGCTCGAGCCGGCTCGTGCCCGACGGGCCCGGGGACGCGCTCGACATTCCTGCGCCGGGGGCGATGGCCCGCCGGTTTCCCCAGGCGCGGCTGCGCGCTCACTTCACGGCGGGCTCCTCGCGGGTCGTGCTCGAGTCCGCCGTGCCGCACCGCCGCTTCGCCGTCTGGGTGGCGCGTGACTGCGCCAACAACGACGCCGCGCTCGGCGTCGCGGAGCTGCGCCGCCGGGGCGACGACGAGATCGCGCTCTGCCTGCCCGAGAACCCCGCGACCCGCGCGATCGAGTCGCTCGCGCTCACGCTCGTGGAGCGGCTCGGCGTCGAGGGGATCTGGTGCGTGCTCTTCCGCCTCGATCGCAGCGGCGAGGTCCGGCTCGACGCGCTGCTGCCGCCGCTCTCCGGCCTCGATCTCGCGGTCGGCGAGCTGAACGGCCTCGATCTCGCCGTCGAGTCGGTCCGCCTGGCGCGCGGCGAGCCGCTCCGCGACACCGTCCGCCGCCCCGAGGTCGCCCTCGCCGCGGTCTTCGTCCGCTCGGGCCTCGCCCCGCGCCCGCTGCCGGAGCCGCACGTGCGCGCCTACGTCGCCCCGCTGCCGGGCGGCTACTCGACCGCGCTCGTCGCTCGCGCGCCCGACGTCGCCCTGCTGCGGGCGCGCGTGCGCAGGTTTGCGGCCGAGCTGGGGTTTCCGGGGCTCGACGAGGTCTTCTGACGCGCCGCGGATCGCAGCGCCTCAGACGTGCTGCGCCAGGAACTCGAAGGTGTCGCGCCAGCAGCGCTGCGCGCTCTCCCGGAAGATGAACGCGTGGAACGCGTGCGGCTCCCCCGCGTACTCGGGCGCCGCGTGGGGCACGCCGCGCGCCCGCAGCGCCGCCGCGAGCCGGCGCGTGTCGTCGAGGATCGGATCGGCGCCCCCCACCGGCGCGAAGAAGGGCGGCAGCGGCCGGCGCGGCGATCCGGCCCGCTCGAGCACGACCAGCGGATCGGCGAGCCCGAAGTCCTGCACGACGCGATCCTGCACGACGCGATCCTGCACGACGCGCTCCTGCACGACGCGATCCTGCACGCCGGCCGCCCGCGCGCCGAGGTAGCCGTCGCTCACCTCGCTGATCCGATCGAGCACGAAGCGCGAGCGCAGCCCCTGCCGCGCGAAGCGCCCCGGGTCGGAGACCTGCAGCATCCCGCACGCCGCCACGACCGCCTTCGGGACGACGCCGAGGCCGTGCAGCGCACGCGCGTAGGGCTCCTCGCGCTCCCAGCAGGCGGCGACGGTGAGCGCGGTCGCGAGGTTCGCGCCGGCCGACTCGCCGGCCAGCACGAGCCGCGAGGGATCGCCCCCGAACGCCGGCGCCTCTCGCGCGACGAACGCGTAGGCGGCGGCGACGTCCTCCAGCGCCGACGGAAACGGGTGGCGCGGAGCGAGCCGGTAGTTCACGTGGAAGACGACGAAGCCGCGGCGGGCGAAGAGCAGCCCGAACAGCCAGTGCGTCTCCTTGGAGAGGATCCGGAAGCCGCCGCCGTGGATGCACAGCACGACGGGCAGCGGGCCCGGCCGATCGATCGGGCGCCAGACGTCGAGGCGATGCTCGGGGCCACCGCCGGGCCGATACGGCAGATCGCGCAGCACCTCGACGCCGTGTCGGGCCGGTCGCGCGAGCGGATGCAGCCGCGCGACGGAGGAGACGCCGCGCAGGAGGCCGTCGACGAGCACGGAGCCCGCGCGCCGTCGCAAACGTGCCCTCCTGCCCAATGGAGGAATCGCCATCGCGCGAAGCTACCAGAGGGAGGGGCCAGGCTCCGGCCCGAAGCCGAACCTCGCGCAGCGCGCTTCAGGCCCGGGCGTGCGCCGCCCGCACCGCGTCGATGACGCCCCGGAGCACCGGACTCGCAGCGCCGTGGGGCGAAGGTGGCGCGCCTCCCGCGAGGACCTCGACGCAGGCGACCGCGCTCTCCGTGAGGGCGTCGACGTCGTAGCCACCCTCGAGCGCGAGGACGATCCGGCCACCCGCCGTCGCGTCGGCGATCCGCCGGACGATCGACGTGAGCCGCGCGAAGCCGCCGCTCGTGAGCTCCATCCCGCCGAGCGGATCGTTCGCGTGCGCGTCGAAGCCCGCCGAGATCACGACGAGCTCCGGGCGGAAGTTCTGCGCGATCGGCTCGAGCAGCTCGACGAAGGCGTGCTCGTAGTCTGCGTCTCCGAGCCCGGCCGGGAGCGGGACGTTCCAGGTGAAACCGCGCCCGTCGCCCGTGCCTCGCTCGGTCTCGAGCCCGCCCCCCGGATAGAGCGGGTGCTGGTGAAAGTCGACGAAACAGACGTCGCGGCGCGCGTCGAACGCCTGCTGCGTGCCGTTGCCGTGGTGCACGTCCCAGTCGACGATGAGCACGCGCTCGACGCGGCGGGTGGCGAGGGCATGCGCGACGGCCACGGCGACGTTGTTGACGGCGCAGAAGCCCATGCCGCGATCGCGCTCCGCGTGGTGGCCAGGCGGTTCGCCGAAGACCGCGGCGCCGTCGACCTCGCCGTCCATCACCTGCTCGATCGCCGTCACGACGGAGCCGGCCGACCAGAGGATCTGCTCGAGGCTCCCGGGGAGGACCGCGCGTTGCTCGTAGACCCGGCCCGCCTCCGTTCTCAGCCACCAGAGCCGGTCGAGGTAGGCGCGCGTGTGGATGCGTTCGAGCATCGCCCGGTCGGCGAGGCGCCCCTGGCTGCGCCGGAGGCCCGCGATCGATCGCCGCGCGAGGCCGGCCTCGATCGCACCTACACGACCGCGAGACCTCGAACGCCGCTCGGGCTCCGGGTCGGGCCGCGCGTCACAGGTGGTGAAGAGCGCGGTCGGCCGGACCTCTGTCGGAGGGAGCGCCGTGGGCGCAGGCCACGCGGCAGCCTCGCTCATCCCGCAGCCGGCCTTGCGGTGGGCGCCCGGCGCATCGAGGGGCTGCTGTCAGTGGGATTCTCGACCCGGAAGCCGAGCCGCTCGTAGAAGCGGACCAGGCGCGCGACGGCGTCCGGGCCTCTCGAGCCGATCGGGCGGGCCTCGAGGACGACAGGCCGCCCCGCCGCGTCCGCGAGGCGACGAGCGAAGCGGGCCGGGACTTCGGTTCGACCGTTACGGCCCCTACGGCGTCCCGCCGAGCGCCCGGATCGCCTGCTCCCACATCGGCAGGAATTCCTTCTGCATCTCGTCGATCTGCCGCTGCTCTTCGGGCGTGAGCGGCCGCCCGCCCGGGCCGGTGAGCGAGAGCCCGCTCGGCGCCCTCGGCGGCGCCTTGGGCAGCGAGCCGCCGCCGAGGCCGAAGCGCGAGAGCGCCGCGAGCGGGTCGGGCGGCCCGAGCAGCTCGTTGGCGCGGGTGTCGCTCCAGTGCGCGTGCAGCAGCGCCTCGGCCGTCGCGCGACGCTTCGCCGGCACGGCCGCGAGCAGGTCTGCGCGATCGGTGAGGCGGCCCGCGCGCGACGTCAGGGAGCTCTGCAGCGTCAGGCCGAAGTCCTTCGGGCCCAGCGCCTTTCGCAGCGCGACGAGCCCGAGCGGCCCCTTGCCGTTGAGCATCGCGCCCCGCTCGGCGTCGCTCCCGAAGGCGCGCTCCGGCCGATCGGCGATCGCGTCGCCCTGCACGAGCCGCAGCCCGTCCACGGCGGCCCGGTGCGCGCTGACCCGCGAGGCGCCGCTCTTCTCTGCGACGAGCTGCTCGCCGAACCCCGCGAACGCCTCGGCGAGGATCGGCTCGCGCTGCGCGTCGAACGGCACGAGCACGGAGAACCACTGGTGCGCGAGGCCGTGGGCGATCGCGCTCTCCGGCGCAGAGGGCAGTCCTGCGGGGGGCGCGAGGTGCGCGCCGCCGACCAGCACCAGGTTCGGGGCCTGCTCGGAGGCGAGCCCGCCCGGCAGCTCGACCGCCGCCGTCGTCAGGCACGCCCACGGATAGGGCCGACCGAAGCCCTCCTCGAGCGCCGCGAGCGAGCGCGCCGCGCCGTCGAGCAGCCGCCCGGCGTGCAGCTCGAGCGAGGCGGGCACGACCGCGGTGAGCTTCACGCCCCGCTCCAGCCGCTGCCTGCGCACGCCGCCCGGCAGCGCGACGAGCCCGAAGTCCGAGACCGCCGCCGCGACGAACGTCGTGCGCACGCGCCCGTCCGCCTCCGGCACCGCGCCGACCTCGCAGCCGCTCGCGCCGAGCGCCGTGGTCGACGGCGCCAGGACCGCGACCAGCCAGTGCAGCGGCCGGTGCTGGGCCGGCGCGCCGCGGGGCGAGGGCTCGTCGGTCTCCGCCTTGCCGTCCAGCCGCGTCCCCTCCGGCAGCGGCACCAGGTGCGTCAGCACGAGGCCTCCCTCGGGGCCGATCGCGAAGTCGCCCGGCGGGCCCGACGCGGGCGCGGCCGGACCGAGCGCGCCGAGCAGCGCCTGCATCGGATCGACCGCCGCGGCGGTCAGCGCCGGCGCCTGCCCCCGGAACGCGAGGTCGAGCTCGAAGCGCCCGTCCGGCGGCACCGGCACCGGCAGCACGAGCTCCGTGCGCGTCGCGGAGAGCTCGCGGAACGAGAGCTTCACCCCACCCTGCCGCGCCTCCACGAGCACGAGCCGCGGCGTGGGCCCCGGATCGCGGCCCGGCAGCAGCCGCACGACGAGCGTCGTCTGCGGCGCGCCCGTCCGGTTCACGAGCGACCAGCGCGCGCTGCCCCGATAGGAGCCACGCTCGCCGCCGAGCTCGAGCTCGACGAACGCCGCCTCGCCGCCGGGCACGAGCAGCTTCGCGCGCTCGTTCGGCCGCACCGCCTCGTCCCACGGCGCGGGCGGAGCAGGCGGGGGGGCGGCCTGGAGCAGGCCGGCGACGAGGAGTGCGCAGGTTCGGATCACCTTGCTATCGTAGCGCCGTGCGAAACCTCCCTGCGATCCTCCTTTCGGCCGCGCTCGCCGCGTGCGCCACGACCCCCACCTCCGGTCCCTCGGCGCCGCCGAAGCCCGTACGCGTGCTCGCAGCGGCTGCAGAAGCGGAGACCGCCTCCCGCACGGCCCGCCGCGAGGACGTCGAGATCCGCACCGAGACCGGCGAGCGGATGCCGCTGATCGTCGCGCGCGGTGAGACGAAGGGCGTCTCTTTCCCCGCCGGCACGCGCCTGTTCCTGGCCGGCGACGCGACGGCCACGGCCGGCATCGACGTGGACAACGTGGCGCTCTTCGAGCTGGTGACCGACGGCAAGGTCTCGCACCGGTTCGTCGTCGGCTTCCATGACGGGCTCACGGTCGACGGCCAGGAGGTCGACAACCTCGGGCGCAATTCCATGCGCTTCGAGGCGCAGGAGCTCGACGTGACGCGGCACCTGCCCGACGACGGCCGCTCCTTCGACGTCCGCGTCACCGTGCTCGACATCAGCCACGTCGGCCGCTCCTCCGAGCTCTGGCTCGTGCCGGTGGCCGGGGGCGCTGGCGACGCTGGCTGGAGCGACTGACGCGACGCCCCGCGACCGGCTTTCCCCAGAGGCGGCAAGGCGGATAGACTGCCCGTCTTGTCGCTGCTTTCGGGAGGCTCCCCCATGTCGCCCCGCACCCGCCTCGTCCTCTTCGGGGGCGTGCTCTCGCTCTTCGTGTCGCTCCAGGCCTGCTCGTGCGACGACGACGAGCTGAAGCCCCTGCCGACGGTTCAGATCAAGCCTCCCTGCGAGGAGAGCGGCACCTGCGAGTGCCCGCCCGACGACCCGGACTGCGACGAGCCGCCGCCGCTCTGCACGACCGACGCCGACTGTCCCGAGCACGAGTGCTGCCAGGCCGGCGCGGCGGGCGCCGCCGCCACGTGCGCCTTCTGCCCCCGCGCCTGCACGGACGACACGCAGTGCTGCCCCGGCCAGACCTGCAACGAGACGCTCGGCCGCTGCTTCGACAAGTTCGACGAGTGCGTGACGGACGAGGACTGCGGCCGCGAAGACCGTGTCTGCGTGCCGTACACCAACGATCAGGGCCAGACGACGCAGCGCTGCGACTTCCGCTCGTGCGCCTCCGACGCAGAGTGCGTCACCGGCCAGCGCTGCTTCTCCGAGCGCTGCATCGGGGCGCCGCCCTGCGGCGGCGGCTGCGACGCGGGCGAGGTCTGCGTGCTCGCCAACGACCGCTGCCAGCCCGACCCGGACTGCACCGTCGCGGCCTGCGGCGGCGGCTTCCTGATGGTCTACGACGATCCGGACAACGTCTACGACGACGCCTCCTGCGCCGCGCCGCTGGCTTGCGGCTGCGTGGAGCTCCCGCCGCTCACCAGCGACGACATGGCGCGCTGGGCGGCGAGCGCGGCGGCGAACGGAAAGTTGTTCGTCTCCGCGTACGATGGCCAGTACGGCGACCTCGTGCTCCACGTGTTCAACCTTGCGACGAACCAGCGCGAGGGGACCGAGTGGGTCGACGGCGTGCCCGCGACCGGCACCGTGGTCGGCGGCCCCTCGGGCGCCCGCAACGGCATCGCGGACGAGGGCGAGAACGTCGGCCGCTACACCGACGTCGCCGCGGCGGCGGACGGCACCGTCCACGTCTCGTACTACGACGTCGATCGCGGCGACCTGAAGTACGGCCGGCGCGCGCCGGACGGCACCTGGACCACCTTCACCGTCGACGGCGTCGACGGCGCCGACGTGGGCCGCGGCACCTCGATCGCGCTGGACGCGGGCGGCAAGCCGACGATCCTCTTCTTCCAGGCGGCCGGCGCGGACGACGCGACGCGGTTCATGACGGGCCTCAAGATCGCGAAGGCCGCCACCGCCACACCTGCGACCGGCACCGACTTCACGCTGGCGACGCTCGACGCGGTCGAGCGGCCGATCCCGCCCTGCCGCGGCGGCTGCGCGGTCGGCGAAGGTTGCCTCGACGACGGCGGCGCCGGCACCTGCACCGCGACGATCGGCGGCTGCGACCTCGACCCCGGCACGCCCGCGCTCGAGGCCTGCGCGACCGGGGACGTCTGCATCGATCGCGGCGGCGCCCCGACCTGCGTCGCGACGCTCGCCGACGAGTCCCTCGCGGGCGATCTCGTCCGCGGCGTCGGGCTGATGCCGTCGCTGGCGTTCAAGGCGAACGGCGGCGCCGTCGCGGCCTATTACGACGCGAAGGCGGGCGCGCTGCGGGCGCTGGAGCTCACGGGCACGACGGTGACCGCGGGCCCCACGATCCTCGAGGGCGGCCTCGACCCCGGCGGCCTTGATCCGGGCGACGCGGGCTGGCACCCGGCCGTGGCGATCCTCGCCGACGGCGGCACGACGATGATCGTCTCCAACGACGTGACGCACCATGAGCTCTCCGCGCTGCTCTTCAGCGGCTCCGTCGCGGCGGGCGCGCAGGTGCGCGAGGTCATCGACGCGGGCGCTGCGGCCGGTGAGGTCCGCCTCGTCGGCGCCGACGCCTCGCTCGTCGCGACGCCGGCCGGGGACGTGGTCATCGCGTACCAGGACCAGACCGGCAGCGATCTCGTCGTGAAGCTGCGCAGCCGCACGTCGGGCGCGTGGGAGGAGGCGGACCGCGTGACGGACGGCGCGGTCGGCTTCTTCTCGGACGTCGCGTGGCTCGGCGGCAAGAGCTACGTCACGCACGCGGGCGTCCACGCGGGCATCCCGCGGCTGCAGAGCGAGCTGCTGCTCCAGCCTCCGTTCGACGCGCCCTGACGCGTGCCCGGCTCGGTTCGGCGGACGTCGGCCCGGCCGGCGAGTGCAGCCTTGCAGCTCCTCCTGGCGGGCGCGCTGCTGCTCGGCGCGCGAGCCGCCGCTGCTGCCGACAAGAAGAAGAGCGAGCCCGCCCACGTCGTGCTGACGGGGCTCCTCTTCGACGGCGTGCTCAAGGGCGACCCGGAGCCTGAAGAGGCGGTCCGCCTCCAGAACGTCGGCCGCGGCGCGGAGCTCGACGTCTCCGGCTGGGCGATCTCCGACACCTTCGGCCCGCCGCGCGTCACCGTCGCCGACAAGGCCTCCGAGAAGAACCTCCCGCGCCTCGTGCGCCTCCCCGCCGGCGCGAGCCTCGGCCCCGGCGAGGAGCTCTGGATCGCGCACCGCGGCGACGCCTTCCTGCAGATCTTCGGCTACGCGCCGGACTACGAGAGCGTCGACACGCTGCCCGGCGTCCCGGAGTGCAGCGCGCCCAACGGCTGGCCGACCTTCAACGCGCAGCGCGGCGTCGCGACGCTGCACGACGCCTCCGGCACGCCCGTGGATCTCGTCGCGTACGACAAGGAGGGCAAGGGCCTTCACGCAGAACTTCCGCCGTCGCACTGGCGCGGTCCGCCGGTCATCCTCGACGGCATGGATCCCTACGGCTGGACCGGCCGGATCCTCGCGCGCGATCGGGGCTCGGACGGCTGGGCGCAGACGGACACCGACCAGGCGACCGACTGGGACTCCTCGGCGAGCCGCCACAAGCTCGGCGTCGACGAGGTCCACCGGCTCGAGCTCCCCGGCCAGACCCACCACGTCGCCGCGCCCCGCGTGCGCGAGGCACGGGTCATCGCCGCGAGCTCGCCGGAGAACAGCTTTGCGGTGATGGTGCAGGCGCTGCGGGAGGCCAAGAAGAGCATCTGGCTGCACGTCTACGAGTTCAAGCACGAGCTGCTCTGCGACGAGCTGATCTCGGCGAAGACGCGCGGGATCGAGGTGCGCGTCTATCTGGAGGGCAGCCCCGTCGGCGGCATCCCCGACGGCGAGCGCCACGTCGTCGGCCGGCTCAGCGACGCGAAGATCCCGGTGCTCTTCCTCGGCGCGCCCAAGGGCAGCAAGCGGCTGCGCGTGCGCTACCGGTTCGATCACGCCAAGTACGTCATCATCGACGGCGTCACGGCGATCATCGGCAGCGAGAACTACGGCTACTCCGGCATGCCGATCGACCCCTCGTACGGCAACCGCGGCTGGGTGATCCGCATCGACGAGCCGGACTTCGCCGCGCAGCTCTCGCGGGTGTTCTCCGACGACACGAACCGACCGTTCCCCGATCTCGAGGGCACCTCGCTCGCGGCGAAGGCCTATCCGGATCTCGTCGCGCCCGAGGACGTGCACGACGACTCGTACGGCCCGCCGTACAAGGACCCGAACTTCAAGCCCGACCGCGCGCTGCGGACCGGCGGCTACAAGCGGCGGCGCGCGCCCAAGGCGGTGCGGGGGAAAGTATCGCTGGAGCTCGTCACCTGCCCGGACACCTGTCTGGACGAGAAGAACGCGGTCATCGGCCTGATCCACTCTGCGACGAAGGAGCTGATCATCACGCAGAACTCGATCCCGCCGCACTGGGGCGGGAAGAAGAAGGACACGGTCGAGACCGCGCCGAACCTGCCGCTGGCGGCGGTGATCGCGGCCGCGCGGCGCGGCGTGCGCACGAGGGTCCTGATCGACTCCACCTGGTACAACGTCGAGGCGAAGGACCCCAACGACAACGACGACACCTGCCGATGGCTCGCAAAGCTGTCCGCCGAGGAGGAGCTCGACCTCGCGTGCAAAGTGATCGATCTGCAGGCCGCGCACCTCGAGAAGATCCACACCAAGGGCGTCATCGCCGACGGCGAGCGCGTGCTCGTCAGCTCGATCAACTGGACCGAGAACAGCTTCAAGGGCAACCGGGAGGTCGGGGTCGTCGTCGGCCACCCCGAGATCGCCGGCTACTACCGCGACCTGTTCCTCGGCGACTGGACCGACACCCGCCTCTACCGCGTCGCGGCCGGCAAACGCGGCGCGAAGGCGGTCGATCTCAAGGGCAAGGCGGTCGCGACGTACCGGCCCGGCCAGCTGCTCGACGTCGTCGCGGAGATCGGCGACGGGCTCGAGGTCCGGATCGCCGACGGGAAGATCGCGCTCGTGAAGGCGACCGACGTGAGCGGCACGCTCTTCACGACGCCGAGCGAGACGCTGCGGCTGATCGGGCGCACGGTCGAGGTCGAGGGCATGGTGCGCAGCACGCACGCGACGAAGGGCGGCTCGTTCCTGAACTTCGGCGACGACTGGAAGCGCGACTTCTCGGTCTTCGTGGAGGATCCCGTGCTCGCGGAGCTCGACTGGAAGGCCGACAAGCTCGACGACGCGGTGAAGGGGCGCACGGTGCGCGTGCGCGGCACGCTGTTTGAGAAGAACGGCCCGGCGCTCAACGTGAAGGAGAGCGGGTCGCTCGAGCGGCTGCGTTGACGACGCGGCCGGCACAGAGGATGGTCCCGCGCTCCCGATGATCCTCGCGTTGATCGAAGCGGTCCGGCCGCGGCAGTGGGTGAAGAACGGCTTTCTGCTCGCGCCGCTCGTCTTCTCGCGCAATCTCTTCCACCCGATGCCCGCGCTGCACGCCGCGGCCGCGTTCGCGCTCTTCTCCGCCGCCGCCTCCGCCGTCTACCTCGGCAACGATCTGCTCGACGTCGCGGGCGATCGCGCGCACCCGGTCAAGCGCAACCGGCCGATCGCGTCGGGCCGGCTCTCGCCGCGCGTGGCGACCTTCGCGGCGGTCGGGCTCGCGCTGCTGGCGATCGGCGGCGGGCTCCTGCTGCAGCCCGGCTTCGCGGCGGTCGTCGCGCTCTACCTGGCGATCAACACCGCCTACTCCACCGTCCTCAAGAAGCTCGCCTACGTCGACGTGGTCGTCATCGCGTCGGGCTTCGTGCTGCGCGTGCTCGCCGGCGCGCAGGCGATCGAGGTGCCGACGAGCGTCTGGATCTTCGTCTGCACCTTCTTCCTCGCGCTCTTCCTGGGCTTCGGCAAGCGGCGCCACGAGCTGCTCGCGGCCGCGGACGCGGGGCGCAGCGCGGGCAAGGCGCGCACCGCGCTGACCCGCTACGACGTCGACACCGTCGGCCGCCTGCTCTGGCTCTCGGGCGCGGCCGCGGTCGCGAGCTTCCTGCTCTATTCGCTCGATCCGGAGACGCAGTCGCGCTTCGGCAACTGGCTCGCGCTCACGGCGGTCTTCCCCGCGTTCGGCGTGGTGCGCTTCCGCCAGCTCGTCGAGCGGAAGGATCGCGCCTCGAGCCCCACCGAGGCGATCCTCACCGACGTGCCGTTCGTGGGCAACGTGCTCGCGTTCCTCGCGGCGACGGTCTTCATCGTCTATCGGCACATGCAGAGCTGACCTTCTCCTGCGGAGATGTTCGGCGCGGCGCGAGCCCCGATGCGCCGCGCCGTCGCCGCCGCTCCTGCCTCAGCGCCGCGCGACCGCCACGAGCCGCGGCGTCGCGAGATCCAGCAGCTCGAGGAACTCCTCCTTCTCGCGATCCCCGCGCTGCGTCGCGTCGCGGGCGATGGCGCGGATGAGCTCGGGATCCCAGCTCGACGCCGCCGCCGACCCGCGGAG
>CAYHCR010000038.1:0-11482 GCA_964354895.1 uncultured Myxococcales bacterium
GGAGAGCGCGTCTTCGTCATCCGCGCCCGTCAGATCGTCCGCGTCGGCGGCGAAGCCGCCGGTGATTGGCCCCTCGTAGTCGGGTGCGTTGGTGCCGAGGTAGCAATTCGTCGTGCCGCCAACCGACGCGATGTCGTAGGGGCTCGCGTAGGCGTACGAAACGTAGTTCGCGCCGCCGCTCGCCACCGCGCCGAACTTCACGCCATTCGTCGCGGTGATCTCGTTGTCGCCGTTCGGGACCGAAACGCGCGCGAACGAGAAGCCGGTAGCGGCGATCTCCTGCCAGCCGACCACCGCGGCGCCGTTCACGCGGATGTAGCCGGTCGCGGCGGTGCGCACGACGAGGGAGAGGAAGTTCGTGTAGGAGACGGCGAAGCCCGACGTCGGCATCTTCGCCGAGGAGACATAGCCATCGATCGGCGGCCAGAAGACGAGCGAGGGGTCCCAGTTGTTCGCGCTGTCTCCGACGAGCGAGGCGACGGCGATCGCCTTGTCGGCCGTGACGAGGTAGCCGTAGATCGACGGCTCCACGGTCGCAAACATGTTCGACTCGCCGGCATTCAGGTTCACGTTCGTGATCTCGCCGTCGCTGCGCGTGATGACGATCGCGGTGTTGTCGTCGCGGGCGAAGACACGGTGCCGGGCGTCGACCGTGTTCGAGAGGAAGGTCGGCCCGACGACGTAGTCCTTCGCCCAGTTCCGGACCGGCGCGAGCTGCTCGGCGACCATGTCACAGGCCGAGTTCAGGTTGTCGCAGCCAGCGCCCGAGATGACCGCGACGGGGTGGTTGCTCGTGACGCTCCAGCCGGCGGTCGAGACCGGGCCCGACTGGTAGAGCCACGTCTGGCCGGCATCGAGCGAGACCGTGGAGATCGTGTTTCCGGCTGCGTCCTTCACGAGCGCGCTCGTCCCCGCCCGGGTGCCGACGAGGAGGAGTTGCTGCATCCCGCCCCAGTTGCCGGGCACGTCCATGACCCGGTACTCGAGGTTCAGCTTGTCGGTCGACCAGACCGCCCACGTGTCGGTCGTGTACATCGACTCGTTCGTGGCGAGGATGCGGATCTCGCCGTTCGCGGTGACGTGCACGCCCTGATCCGTCACCGAGTCGTGCGCGACGATGTGGTAGGCGTTGATGTCGAGCTCGATGGAGGCGATTCCGGTCGCGCCGATCGCGCCGCTCGCGAGCACCGTGCCCGACCGAGCCGCGACCGTGTAGGTCGTACCGGTCGCGCCGGCGAGCTTGAAGCCGAGCGCCGTCGGCGTGTCGAGGTTGTAGGGGAACCCCGTCCAGAAGTCCTGCCCCGTGAAGGGCGAGACCGGCGGCAACGAGCGGCTGTGCTGCGCCGACCCGATGCTCGCAGGTCCGTCGCTCTGGTCCGGGCTCGAGCAGACGCTCGGCCGCTCGCCGATGCACACATACCCGACGTCGACGAGACATCCCGAGCTGCAGCCGTCCAGATCGTAGGGATTCCCGTCGTCACACACCTCACCGAGCTCCGGCTCGAGCACCCCGTTGCCGCAGCCGGGCGTCAGGGACGCCGAGATGTACGCATAGGGCGAGGTCGGCGCGGGCACAGGCGCGGGCGCCGGCTCCGGCGGCGCGCCACAGGCGGCCGCGACGAGCGCGAGGCCGACGAGCGCGGAGAGGGTGCGGGCTGCTGCGAGCAGGGTGACCGGCTTCATGGAGTTCGCCTCCGCGCTACACGTCGGGTTGCAAGTCATGGAGTGCTGCGAAGCTGTGCGGGGGCTCACGGCGCGCTCTTCTCGGTCGTGAACTCGACGCGCCGGTTCTTCTCCCGGCCCGCCTCGTCCTTGTTGTCCGCGATCGGCTTGTCGGGGCCGAAGCCCTTCGCCTCGAGCCGGCCGGCCTCGACGCCAGCGCCGGTCAATACGGCCTTCACGGCCTCCGCGCGCTGGCCGGAGAGCTCCGTATTGCGCTCGCGCGTGCCGGTGTCGTCGGTGTGTCCCTCGATGCGTACGTAGGTGAGCTCCGGGTGCGCCTGGAGCAGCGCCGCGACCTGCTTGAGCAGCGGCATCGAGCGCTCGAGAACGACGGCCTTGCCGGTCTCGAAGAAGACCTTCTCGGAGATCGTGATCTTCTTCTCTTCGAGCTTCACGAGCGGCTTCGGGCAGCCCTGCAACTCCTGGATCCCCGGCTCGGCGGGACACTTGTCCGCCGTGTCTTCGATCCCGTCGCCGTCCTGGTCCGGGCAACCCTTCGTCGCCGCGGGGCCGGCCTGGTCGGGACATGCATCCTTCGCGTCTTCGGTCCCGTCCTTGTCTGCGTCCCGCATCGGGCAACCGTTGCGATCGGCCGGGCCCTTCTCGGTCGGGCACTCGTCGGTCGGCAGCAGCACGCCGTCGCCGTCCGCGTCCTTCACGAGACATCCGTCGGCCGCGCCCGCGCCGTGCTCCGTCGGGCAGGCGTCCACCAGATCCATCACGCCGTCGCCGTCGGTGTCCTTGTCCGGACAGCCGTCGCGTCCGGCCACGCCGGGCTGCACGGGACACACGTCCGCGTGGTTCGCGATGCCGTCCCCGTCGCGGTCCAGCGTCGGGCAGTCGACGAGCTCATACTCCGAGCTCTCCTTGCACGGCGCCTTGCGGAAGGGCGTCAAGGCGACGCCGCCGAGCACCCGGAAGAGCGGCGTGCCGGGTGTATCGCCGAGGCCGGGGCCACCGAGCAGGAAGGCCTCCGCCAGCCCCTCCACGAACGGGTAGCGCGCGCCGGCGGTGAACTCCATCGAGCTCCCCGCGTCGCCGAGCGGCACGATCGAATGTGCGTTGAGCTCCCCGCGCAGGCCGTCCCCGAGCGTGCTCGCGACGAGGCCGACGGTGAGCTGGTGGCCGATCTCGTCCGTCGGCTCGGTCGAGAACTGCGAGAGCTGGTCGGCCTCACGCAGCACGAGGCCGAGCTCGCCGCCGAGCCGCAGCCACGGCAGCAGCACGCGGCCGAGGCCGAGCTTGGGGGTGAACGCGAAGCCGGCGCCGGGCTCGCGGGAGAGCGAGGCCTCGCTGCCGAGCGGCAGACCGATCGCGAGCTGGAGGCCGAGGTCGAGCGGGTCGCCGAGCTGCTCGCGCAGGAGCGTGTATCGGGCCGCGAGGATCGGGGCGCCCATCGCGGTCGAGCCGACCTCGGAGATCCCCTCTGCCGTCAGATCGTCGCCGCTCTGCGCCAGGATGATCGGCAGCTGCAGCGAGACCTCGAGCACGTCGAGCACGCCGTACGCGGCCGCGAGGTGCGTGGTCCAGCGCGAGCCGACGACCGCGCCGATGCGCTCGCCGTTGCGGAAATAGACGAGCGAGTCGTCCTGGTAGTGCAGCGCCAGCGTCGCGCGCAGCTCGCCGTCGCGCAGCCCGTCGCCGGTGTCGAGCAGCAGCGAGTCGCGGGCGCCCGGATTGAGCGAGAGGTGTTCGAGATCGAAGGTCGGCAGCGCGGACTGCGCGAGCGCCGAGCCGGGGAGGAGCAGGACTGCCAGTGCCAATGCGCGAGCATTCGCCCCCGCGACCGCATCGGTTGCGTTCAGGCCCATACGCGGTCGCGATCGCGCCCTGCATGGGGCTGCGCGCGCGCTGGGTCAGTCAGCGAATGCGTCGATCCGAATCGCTTCGACGGGTCGCGACGCTCCGTTCGGAGCGCCAGCCGGAGGCCCGTCCGCGCCCGTCCGGGGCGCGTCTCAACGACTGCTCGGGGGTGAAGGCGGACCCCGGGGGTCGGGATCCGCCGTTCGCGTCGCGCCCCGGGTCAGGTCCGCCAGGCGTCGCGCCAGATCGACCGGCCCGCCGTCGGCGCCGTGCGGTGATGGCCCAGCCCCGGCTCACGCCGCACGTGGGCGCCCTGCTTCACGAGGAATTTGTAGTGCAGCTCCCGGCCGCACGACGCCTCGAACGGCACCGTCACCGCCCAGCTCGCCGCGTTCACGTACTCCATCGGCACCGCGAGGGCCGGGTCCCACGAGCCGAGCTCCGGCACGTTCCCGCAGACGAAGAGCTGCTCGCCGTAGAGCGTGCGGATCCCGTGGACCTGCAGATCCACCAGCGCGGGCCCCGCCGGCTGGGCCCCGAGGTGCTGGTAGACGACGATCCCGCAGGGCGGCACGGTCACGCGCGTCACGCCGCCGATCACCTCGATCGAGGCGCCGCCGAGCAGCTCGTCGTAGCGGCCGTCCGGCAGCTCCACGTCCGTCAGCGCGAGGTCGACGGGCTCGTCGGACCGGTTCACCGCGGCGAGACACACGGCGTTCATGTATTTGCGCGTGAAGGCCCAGTGCTCGGTGCCCAGGTGTTTGGTCCGCATCCCGGCCTTCTGCAGCGCGGGCGAGCGGTGGCGAAGGTCGGCGAGCGTCTTGTATTCAGCCGCGAGCGCCGTCGGCTGGAACGACGGCATCATCGGCCGGTTGTAGGGGTCGTTGCCGCCGTTGCGATCGTCGTGCAGCCCCTGCTCGCCCCCGTAGTAGAGGCAGGGGATCCCGCGGGCGACCAGCGTCAGCAGCGTGGCGAGCCGGAACCGGGCCGGATCGTTCGAGATCGAGAGGAACCGCGGGACGTCGTGGTTGTCCACGAACGTCACGTTCTCGTTCACGTCCCGGAAGAGGTGATCGAGCTCGACGACCGCGGCGATCTCCCGGAAGCCCGACGGCGCGCCCGAGGCGAGCGCGGAGATGACGGCGTTGCGCCAGCCGAAGTCGAGGATGCCCATGCCGGAGCGGTTCGCGAATTCGACCGACTCCCGGTCGAAGCAGCCGCCGAGGAACCACTCGCCGACCAGGAAGAGCTCGGGCTTGTGTACGAGCATGTCACCCGTGAACTCCTGCCAGAACCAGAGCGGCATGTGCTTCACGGTGTCGACGCGGAACGCATCGACGCCCTTGTCGAGCCACATCCGCATCGCCTCTTTGATGTATCTGCGGTAGTCGGCCGACTCCTCGTTGAAGTCGGCGAGGCCCGCCAGATCCCGCGTCTGCACCTGCGAGAGATCGTTCCAGTCCGTCACCTCGCCGCCGTGGCGGTACCAGCCCTTGTTCGCGCCGTCGTACGTCGCGATGGGCTTTCCGTCGTCGAAGAGCTCGGAGCGATTCCCGCCGAGGTGCGGGCTCGAGTGGTTGCAGACGATGTCCAGCACGAGCTTCATGCCGCGCGCGTGCATCGCGGCCACGAGGCGATCGAAGACCGTGTCGGAGTGCGCGAAGAGCCGAACGTCGGTGGGCGACTGCACGAGGTGCTCGTCGAGGCGCTTGAAGTCCTTCGCCCAGTAGCCGTGGTAGGGCGCCATGTGTTTGCCGTCGATCGCGAGCACACCGTCGATCTGGTCGAAGAGCGGCGTCAGCCAGATCGCGGTCGCGCCCGTGCTCTGGATGTAATCGAGCTGGTCGAGCACGCCCTGCAGATCGCCGCCCCACCAGCGCCAGGGATCGGTGCGCGTGGCGTCGAAGTCGCGGTCCTTCCCGACGTTGTTGCCGGGATCGCCGTCGAAGAAGCGGTCGACCACGATGAAATAGATCGTCTCGTTACGGAAGTCGTTCATGGCGGGGGTGGCCTCCGCGCGCAGCGTGGCCCGGCGGCGACCGGAACGCCACCTTCGCCCGCCGCGCGCGACGCATCCGCTGCGCCCTCACGCGGCCGGCCCGTCACACAGCAGGCGCGGCCGGCCCGTTACGCCGGCGGCGCGGCCGCGACCCTGGCCGCGAGCGTCGCGGTGGCCTTGAGCACAGCGGCGGCGGCGGTCGACCAGACGCTCGCCTCGAACGCGGCGACGTCGAGCCCGGCCGTCACGCGCCCGTGCACCGCGTCATTGCGCACCGGCGCGTACGCCTCGAGCAGCCGGCAGAGCGGCTCGAGCTCCAGCCGGAGGCCGAGGTGCCGCTCGGCGATCCCGCAGAGCTTCCCGACCGCCCGCGGCAGCTGACCGAAGGTCGGATCCTCCGTGGACTTCCGCCAGCCGGTCTCCTGAAAGAGGTCGTTGAGCTCGGCCGCCGGGGCGCGCCCGTCGACCGCCGTCCACGCCGCCCGCACGAAGGCCACCCCGAGCTGCTCGAGCGCGCGGGAGATCATCACCACGCTCGCCGAGCGATCGCTGCCGCTCAGTCGCCGCTCACAGCGCAGCGCCCGGGCGGTCGCGAGCGAGTGCTGGACCGTCGGCGCGAGCCGCGCCCAGAGCGAGGGCGCCTCCCCGGCGAGCTCCTCCGCGGCCTCCCGCACGCCGTTGGGATAGGCGACGTCCTCCTCGAGGTGGCAGTCGAAGCCCGCGGCGTCCTCGAATTCGTCCCGCCGCTGCCGGTCGATCGGCTCGACGGCGATCGGCCAGTAGCGCGGCGTCGCGGCGTAGGGATCGAAGGGCTGCGTGCGATCGACCCGCCCGTCCCCGCCGATCGGCGCGAAGTCCTCGAGCGCCTCGGCCACCGCGCGCGAGGTCCATTGCTGCGCGCGGATGTCCCGGACGCGAAACCACAGCGGGACCCGGGCGGCGAGCGCGTAGGAGGCGGGCGGGCCCTCGGGCGGCGGCGTCGTCGAGACGGCGTCGATCCGCAGCGCGTGCAGCGCGTCGAAGCTCGTCACGTAGAGGACGAACTCCTTCCGCTGCGTCATCGGCCCGATCCACGGCCACAGCTCGTGCAGCTTCGCGTCCGGCTTCTGGCCGGCGTAGATGCGCCCCCACCACGTCCACTTGCGATCGGCCGGCGCCGCCTTGAGCGACTCCACATGCACCGCGATGGTGTCCGGCCCGAGCCGCGGGTTCCAGACACCCAGCAGCGCCGCGCGCGGCCAGTCGACCTGCTCCCCCTGCCCCGCCTCGCCCACGTCCACCTCCGGCACTGCTGGCGCACGATACCGATCGCGGGTCGCTGCGTCACTCGCTCATCCGCCCTCCCAGCGCCGCTCGAAGGCCCAGGCGTCGACCGCCTCCCGGACCCGCTTGGGCGGACGCAGGTTCGCCACACACTGGAGCTGCCGCACGAGGAAGATCCCGCTCATCTCGAGGAGCTCGAGCGTCACGCGGTAGCCGAAGATCTCGCCTCGGTAGTACGAGGCCCCGCCCAACTCGGCCGCGCGACTGTACGAGCCGACACAGTGCCGCATCGCGTGCCCCTCCTGCTCGAGCGAGTGGCGATCGAGCAGCGGCTCGAGCCAGTTCTTCTCCGTCCGGAAGCCGGGCAGCAGCGGCGGAGGAAAGACCACGTTCTCCCCGAGCTGCTCGTCCGTCAGCGGCTCGAGCGCGTCCGGCGGCTGCGGGCGCATCTCCCGGAGGCGCCGTCGGAGCGCGACGCCGTCGGTCAAGCGGCCCACGCGGTGGCCCGCCCGAAGCCAGAGCTCCAGCCGGGTGTCGAGGGTCGGGCTCTGCGGGTTCTGCACCAGATAGCCGGCGAGCGCCGGGAGCTGCGCCTCCTCGAGCCACGGCTCTCGCTCGAACCGGCGCAGGCGCTCGAACGCCAGCGCCAGGCTTCGCTGCCCCGGACGGTCCGTCGGCAGGTCTTCGGCGCGGACGCCCACGGGGACCGGCTCGAGCAGGAGCCCGCGTGGCGCGCGGGCCACCGAACGACGGATGAGCAGCTCGTGCAGGTGTGCGTGCGCCTGGTACCAGCTGAACCGGCGCTGATCGAAGCGGTAGCGGGGATTGTCAAGCGTCGCGCGCGCGTCGCCGTCGACCCACTGGGCCGACATCTCCAGGCCGCGGGCCTCGAGCAGCTCGCGCAGGCCCTCGCGGATCACGTCGCGGACACGTCGACCCGCTGCGAGCGCCTTCCACACGGCCGCGCTGACCTCCCCGAGCCCCACCAGCTCCGCCTCGGCGGCGAACGCCACGACGCCCGGCGTGAGCCGCGACGCCTGCAGCACGCGCCCGGTCGGGTCACGCACGATCGCCGAGTAGACGAACCGCCGCGTGTATTGATTGAAGCGGAGCGCCGCCTTGCGCGCCGCCGGCTCACAGCGTGCGACGAGGTGATCGTTGAGGCGCCGGAAGAGGAGCGCGAGCGCGCGCTGGTGCCCCACCGGGGTCCGGCCGAAGCCGGCGTTCACGCCCCAGACATGGCGATAGAGCTGGCCGTACGGGGTGGCGGTGACGTCGCGCCAGCCCTTCCAATAGGGCACGCCCCGGCAGAGCGTGAGCGTCGCTGGCGCCTGCGGCATCAGCTCGGTCGGGATCGTGCCGCGCAGCGTGACCTCGATCGCCGGGGTCAGCCGGACCTGTATCTCGAGCTCGTTCGCGCCGAGCGGCGGCGGCTCCTGCTCCTCGGGCGGCACGGGGTCGTCCAGCTCGTGGTGGTCGTCCTCGCCGGGGTCGTCGTCGACGGGGTCGTAGTCGTACGGTTCCCAGGAGTCGTAGTCGCACTCCTGGAACAGCCCGGTGGAGATCCGCAGCGTCCAGCCATCCGGCGCGAGGTGGGCCGTCAGCCGCAGCCCGAGCGGCTCGTGGTCCCACGACGGAGCGGCCGCGCCGGCCTGCTCCAGCATGTGTGCGTCCCCGTCGTACGGCGCCACGAACGACACGTCGAACGGACCGATCGACTCGGCCTGGGGCATCGCCATGGTCGCCTCCTCTCTTACTTGAGAGGTATCCCACGGCGGTCTGACATCGGCGGACACGGCGGCTGTGCACGACCGCTTTGAGAAACCCGAGCAACCACGGGGGGCCCGACGCCCTCGAGCTCGACGCCGACGGCATCGAATCGCCGCTCGATCTCGCCACGCGCGTCAGTCGCCTGCGCGACTGATCGCGGTCAGCGGTCCCCGGAGCTCCTCACGCCCACGCCGACACCCCGGCGCCCGTTGCGTCGGCGAGCGCCCGCCCACACCATCGCGAGATGCGCGTCCTGCTCCCGCTGCCGTCGACCGACTTCGATCCGACCGAGTGCGCGGTGCCGTGGCGGCTCCTCACGGCCGCGGGCCACGAGGTGATCGTCGCGACGCCCGACGGACGGCCGGGCCGCGTCGACGCGCGGATGGTCACGGGCGAGGGGCTCGGACCATGGCGCGGGCTGCTGCGCGCGACCGACGAGGGGCTCGCGGCCTTCGCCGCCTTCGAAGCGTCGATTGCCTTTCGCGCGCCGCACCGCTGGGACGCGCTGCACGCCCGCGACTTCGACGCGCTCCTGCTGCCGGGTGGCCACGCGCGGGGGATGCGGCCGTACCTCGAGTCGAGCGAGCTGCGCGAGGTCGCCGCAAAGATGTCCGATGCGGGCCGGCCGATCGGCGCGATCTGCCACGGCGTCGTGCTCGCCGCGCGCACCACGAGCCCGCGCACCGGCCGCTCGATCCTCCACGGCCGACGCGTCACCGCCCTGCTCGCGACGCAGGAGCTTTCCGCCTTCGCGCTCACGTTCCTCTGGCTCGGCCGCTACTACCGGACCTACCCGGAGACCGTGCAGGCAGAGGTGACGCGCGCGCTCGGGGACTCAGGCAGCTTTGCCGAGGGTCCGTTGCCGCTTCGGCGCGACTCGTCCGACGCGCCCGAGCGGGGCTTCGTCGTCCGGGACGGCGCGCTCGTGACGGCGCGCTGGCCCGGCGACGCCTTCGCGTTCGCCCGGGCCTTCGTGGCGCTGCTGCGCGAGCCACGCCTCTCTGCCATCACCTCGCGACGCGGGTGATCTCGCCGGACACCTTACGGAGCTCGACCGTCAGCGGCCCGGGGCAGGCGGCCGGCTTGCCCTCGCACCGCGGCGTCCCGACCACCTCCCAGACCGGCTCGTCGGAGGGCTTGCGCTCGAGGAGGCGCGTGCGGAACGGCTTGTTCTGCGAGACGAGCGCCTTGCCGAAGACCGGGAGCAGCGCCTGGACGGCGAGGTGCTCGGCGGTCTCCGCGTCCGGGACCACCACGACGAGGGGGTTCGACCCGAACAGCAGCATCCGTCGCAGCAGCACGAGCTGGTCGAGCACCGGGTTGAGGTGGGCCTCCGCCTGGTCTCGTTCGCGCCAGATCCCCATCGATCCGCCCGCGTGCGAGAGGCGCTCGCCCTCATCCAGGAAGACCAGGAACCGATCGCCCGGCTTGGGCGCGTCGAACCCGCATTGCGTCCGAAGCGCGAAGGCGACCGGGAGCTTCACGCCCCCCGCCGGCAGGAGCGGGAAGCCCTTGAACGCCTCCTCGACGCGCAGCTCCCACGTGCCCGCATCATCGAGCGCACGTTCGGCGACCCCGACGAACACACGGGCCTTCCGGTCGAACCGTTCGTGGAGGCTGATCGTCTCGGGGCTGCAGGCCGCGGCAGGCGCGGGCGGGAAGGCGGCGACGAGCAGGCCGAGGGCCGAGGCGGCGAGCGGCGGGAGAGATCGGCTGCGGACGGGCGAGAGACGCATGGGCGCATCAGCCCACGGAACGAGGCGGGGGCGCAACGTCGGGCCGCGGCCGCTCCCTCACCCCTGCACGGCCGCGCGCGACGTCAGCGCGGCGGGATCGCCGGTTCGACGGGCGAGAAGCCCTCCGCGAGCTCCGCCGCCTCGCCGGCCTGCACACATGCCGCCTCGGTCGCGAAGAGCGAGGCCGTCGCGTCCGCGGCCTGCAGGACGACCGGCACCCGGCCCACGTCCCGGACGAGCGCCTCGAACGCCGGCCACGGCAGCCCCGGATCGGTGCATGCGTCTTCGCACCCACGCGTCAGATCGGCGCGGAGCACGCCGTCGCCGTAGACGCGCTGGCCGCCGCGCGGACCGCCGAGCACGCGCACAACCGAGCACGAGTGGCACTCCTTCTCGCTGCCATCGGGGCAGCGCGCCGTCGAACGGTCCTCGCCCCAGCACGCGATCTCGATCCGGTGCGCCTCTTCGTGCAGCGGCAGACGGTCGCCCACGGGCGGCCCGGCGAAGAGCGACCGCGCGCGGGGCCCATGGCGGAAGGTCCGCCCGTCGCCCTTGCGATCGAGCCCGTGGATCGCGACGGGCCCCTCGAGCCGGATGCCCTCGGGCGCGAGCGTCACGTCGAGCTCCCAGCGCCACGAATGGCCGTCCCGCACTCCTTCCCCAAGGCGCACACCTGCGCTGCGTCCGCGGCGGATGAGCCGCACGCATCGGCCGCCGACGCGCGCGAAGAGTCGATCGCCGCCAAAGCCCCGCAGCGTCACGGCGTCGGCCATGGGCGCGTACTGCGCGAGCGCCGGCAGTTCGACGAGCGCGGCGGCCCAGTCAACGCGCGGCGCCTCCTTCGCCGGCGACGCGAGCAGGAGGACCGTCAGCGTGGTGAGACAGAGCGCGTTGACCATGGGGCCAGCCTGCCGCGACCGCGCGCCGCTGTCACACCGGCTCGTCGGGACGCGCGGCCCGGAGGGCCCGCGCCATCACGCCGCGTACAGCTTCGCCGCATGCATCAGCTCGGCCGCCATCGCGCGGCGCAGGTCCAGCGGCGCGAGCACCTCGAGCTGCGCGCCGAGCGCCAGCAGGTGCGCCCGCAGCTCCGGCGTGATCGCCGCGCGCAGCCGCAGCTCGCCCTCCACGCTCGTCACGCGCGCGTCCGCCACGCCGAGGCTCGCCGCGACCTCGCGGGCCTCGAGCT